>JAOAPT010000428.1 GCA_025463045.1 Candidatus Solibacter sp. | reverse complement strand
CGCCCACAACGGAATGTGCGCGAACACCACCACCGGCGTGCTGCTCGAGCGTCCTCGCAGGTCTTCCGCCAGCCAGGCCAACTGCGGGCCCGCCCAGTTTCCCCATCACTTTGAACTGCATCTCGTTGCTCAACCCGACGAAGTGCGCGCCCTTGTGATCGAAGCTGTACCAAAGCTTCTTCTATCGCGCCAGATACGCTTTGCCGTCATCCTCGGCCCTATCGTGTTCGCCCCGCACTCTTCAGCGCCTGATCGAGCCCATCTTGCAGTCCGTTTCATTTCTCCTCGCCCGGCAAGATTCCCGCCGCGGACGCGTTGTTCACCCGTGTTACCTCGCCTCTCCAAGCCCCTCACCAATCCGCAGCAACACATAACTCAGTTTCATTCTCTTTTTTATCGGCGTTCATCGGCGTTCATCGGCGGCTAATTTTTTTCACACCGACCCCTTCAGTGTTTCTCCCCGCCTATCCGTGACCCACTTCTTTCTCCACCCCTCGCGCGAACTCCTCCAACTCAGCCCCATTCAAATCCGACACCGCCCACCACTCCATCCCAGTTCCCCACCAATGCACCACCTGATACCCGTTCACCGATCTCCGTTCCAATCCGCTGCCCCCGCTCGCAGGCCACACGAACACATTGATCCGATGCTCCCTCCGACGGTAAACCAACGCCGCCACAGGCCGTCCCCCCACGTAATCCAACCGCCCGCCCACCAACTCCGGCCCGCCAGTCACCGGAGGCGCATAATCCAACTTGCCCTGGAACCAAGGCTTCACCGTATGCCGGTCGCTCGACACCACATCCACCAAATGCTCCGCCTGCAGCGACCGCACAAGGCTCGCCCCCACCTCCGCCCCGATCATCCGGTCCGCCCGCGGCCACATCACCACTCCCACCGCGACTAATGCCGTGGCCGCCGCCACCACCCACATCCAAGCCCTGCTTCCACTGCCCCCACCCTCCGCCCTAACGCCTGCCCTGACCTTCTTCGCCAGCCCCGCCGGAACCTCCCAATAAACGTCGTCCCCGTGCAGCGCGTCCCGCAGCACCAGCCCCTCCTGATGCTCCCGCTGGCACACCGCGCACTCCGCCAGATGCCGCTCCATTCCCAGACTCGACGCCACATCCAGTTCGCCATCCAGATACGCCGTCACCAGACTCCGAGCCTCCTCGCAGTTCATCGACCCTCCCCCGCCCCGATTCCCGAGGTCAACCGCCGCTTCAGCCACTCCCGCCCGCGCGACAGCCGCGACATCACCGTCCCCATCGGCACCCCCGTCACCTCGGCTATCTCCTTATAGGACATCCCCTCCAGTTCCCGCAGCACGATCGCTTCCCGGAATTCCTCGCCGATTTCCCCCAGCGCCCGCCGCACCCTTTCGCGATCCCCCGCCGCCACCGCCAGCGCCTCCGGCCCCGCCCCCGGCTCGCACGCCCGCCCAACCGCCTCTTCGTCCGCCACCGGCGCCATCGGATTCCCCCGCCGCATCCTCCATGTAATCGCCGTATTCCTGACGATTGTCAACACCCACGGCTTCGCCGCCCCCCGCAGTGTCCCCAACGCCGAAAACGCCCGCAAAAACGCCTCCTGCACCACATCCTCGGCGTCTTCCCTGCTCCCCGTCAGCCAGCGCGCAAGGTTATACGCCGCGCCCAGATGCGGCGCAATCTCGTCGTCAAACCGGCGTAACTTCTGTTGCGGCGTCAGAACGAAAGTTCCCCCGGATACGTAGACTCCCGACTCCCGATTTTTATTCCCGCCCCCCGTCGCGGCGCGCCCCAATAGCCCTCCTTCGACCCCGACTTCCTCAACTCCCTGGCTTTTCCCATTTGCCGCCCACCCACCCGTTGCTCTATACTAAATACTTGAACTAAAATGCCGAAACGTACCTTTCAACCGAATAATCGCCACCGCGCCAAAACGCACGGGTTTCGCTCCCGTATGGAGACCAAGAACGGCCGCGCCGTTCTCGCCCGCCGCCGCGCTCGTGGCCGCAAGAAACTGACCGTTAGCTCCGAGAGGTAGTACTCCATCTCTGGTTTTCCGAAACGTGTCCGTCTGCTGCGATCCAAAGACTTTCGAAGAGTTTACGACCAGGGTTCCAAGTTCTCCGGACCCCTCTTCGCGGCTTTTTGTGTCCGCGAGCCGCTACCAGACGGGCCGCATATTGGCTTTACTGTCCCGCGTGCCATCGGTAAGGCGGTTGTGCGCAACCGTATCAAACGGCGCGTCCGCGAAGCGGTCCGCCATCACCTCGATCGGTTGAGCCCCCAGTGGTCCATCGTCATCAATCCGCGCCGCAAGGCCTTCGATGCCCCGATAGCGGACCTCCTGCGCGAAGTGGAGCGCCTGTTTCTCCGTTGCGGACCCTCGTCTCCGGCGCCCTCCGCGGATACAAACTCTTGATCTCCCCCTTTCTTCCTTCGGCCTGCCGCTATCTTCCGACCTGCTCGGATTACATGCGGGAAGCCGTCGAGCGCTACGGCGCCTCAAAAGGTATGTGGATGGGTCTGCGCCGCCTCGCGCGCTGCCATCCGTTTCACGCCGGCGGCTACGATCCCGTCCGGTAACTCGTCTTCATAACGGAAACTTTTCAGCATGTCCGACCCTGTAAACGGCGGTAACAATCTGGCGCAGCCGCCAAAAAAAGAAATGTCGATGGAAGTGCGCCTCCTGCTCGCTTTCGTCCTGATGGGCGTCGTGATGTTCGTAACCCAGTACATCATGCCCGCCCCTCCGGCCAAACCACCCGCGAAAAAGGACGCCACTGCCCAAACCACGCCGCCCCCCGGCGCCAAAGACGCCGACGCCACGTCGACCGCGCCCGCGTCCGCCGTCGCAACCGTGCAGGCAGCCTCCCTCCCAGCCAACGCCACGCCCCAAAAGCCCGAACCGAACTTTATCATCGATACCGATCTTTACCGCATTTCCATCAGCAATCAGGGCGCGACCGTACGTAGCTGGCAATTCAAGAAATACAAGGGCAACGACGAAAAACCGCTCGACGTCGTCAATTCCGCCGGCGGCTTGGATTTCCCCTTCGCCCTCTACTTCCCCGCCCAAAAGCCCGCCTCCAACGTCAACTGGACCTGGTACAAGCAGACTGGCGATCCCGATGGCCTAGGCGTCACATACGAGTTTTCCGACGGCCACGTGACCGTCCGCAAGGTCTTCCGCTTCCAGAAGAACAGCTATCTTTCGAGGGTCTCGACCGAGGTCACCCTCGACGGCCAGTCCCTCCCCCACCTGATTGAATGGCGCGGCGGTTTCGGCGATCTCACCGTGTCTACCGCCCCTGGCGCCCAGCGCACTCTCTACTACGACGTTACCCAGAACAAGCTCGTGGAACAGACGCCCAAGGCCGCCTCCAAGGGCCCCGTGACCGCCAGCGGAAACTTCAGCTTTGCCGGCATCGCCGACAACTACTTCGCCGCCGTTTTCCTTCCGGTAGGCGCCACCACCACGACGCTCGTGACCTTCGAGGACACCGTCCGCACCCCGATCACCAAGCCCGATGAGAAGCCGGTTCCGCTCAGCGGCATGGCCGTCGGCGCCATTCCTGCCAACCGCTTCGAACTCTTCGTTGGTCCCAAGGATCTCGACCTGCTCCGCCGCATCAATCCCAAGCTTGAACAGGTCGTCGATTTTGGCTGGCTGGCCGTCCTCGCCAAGCCCCTCTTCCTGATCGTCAACTACGTCAACAACACCATCGTTCACAACTTCGGCTGGGCCATCGTGCTCGTCACCGTCGCCATCAACTTCATCCTCTTCCCGCTGAAACTCAGCAACATGAAGTCGATGCGCAAAATGCAGGCGCTCAAGCCGCAGGTCGACGCCATCAACGCCAAGTACAAGAACGTCGGACTGCGCGACCCCAAAGCCGCCGATAAGAACCAGGAAACCATGGATCTGTACAAGAAGCACGGGGTCAACCCGATGGGCGGCTGTATCCCCATGCTGCTCCAGATCCCATTCTTCTTCGCGTTCTATAAGGTGTTCACGGTCTCTGTCGAAATGCGCGGCGCGCCCTGGCTCTGGGTGGCCGACCTCTCGCAGCCCGAAACCATCCCCATCAAAATTCTTCCCCTTGTCATGATCGCCAGCCAGTTCATCATGCAGCGCATGACTCCGCAGCCTGCCGGCGACCCGGCGCAGCAGAAGATGATGATGTTCATGCCCCTCGTCTTCGGGTTTATGTTCTACAATTTCCCAAGCGGCCTGGTGTTATACTACTTGACCAGCAATCTCGTGAGTATGGGGCAGCAGTGGTTCTTTAACAAGACTTCGATGGCTAACCTTGCCGCCGAGTCGATCGCGCCTCCAAGAAAGAACGGCAGGAAATAACCCTTTGACTGAGCGAAAGTACTCTGTGGCCACGGTCGGCCTGCGAATCGACGGATTCCTCGACGCCACCCTGCAGAATGCAGGGATCAATCTCAAGTACGATATCCAGGACGCCGCTCCTGCCGAGGACGACTTCGAGACGCCGGATGTTCACGTCAAGTTCACCGGACCCGATGTCGACCTCCTGCTCTCCAACCGGGCCGAACTCCTGCTCGCCCTCGAGCACCTGACCATGGAAGTGCTCCACATGCCGAGCGAAGATCACTCGCGCATTTCCTTCGACGCCAACGATTACCGTCTGCTGCGCATCGAAGAGCTCCGCATGAGCGCCGCCGCTGCCGCCGACCGCGTCAAACGCACCGGCAGCTATTTCTGTTTCAACCCGATGAACAGCCGCGAACGCCGCGTCATCCACCTCGCGCTCCGCAATGAAGCCGCCGTGCGCAGCGAAAGCGCCGGCATGGGCCCTGGCCGCATGGTCATCGTCTACCCCGCCGGCATGCCGAGCCTCGCCGAACCCCCTCGTCCCCCCGAGCCTCGCCGCGACGATCGCGGTGGAAGCGGCGACCGCGGCCCCCGCCGCGATGGCCGAGGCGGCCCGCCGCGCGGCGGCGATCGCCGTGGCCCCGGCGGCCCCCCTCGTGGCCGCAGGTAGGACAGGCCGGGCGGCCGATCAGTCCCATGGTCCTTCGGCCCACCAATAGCGATGAACAA
>JAOAPT010000414.1 GCA_025463045.1 Candidatus Solibacter sp. | reverse complement strand
GAAAAAAAGAAATGAGGGTCTATCCATCGGACCTTGATTGTTTCGTACAACGGACGATCTCAATGAAAGATTGGCCGGTTCTTAACGACTGATCGTTACCTATCTCGCGGCGGAACGGTCGATGCCGCCGTTCTTCCGCGGCTCGCCTTCACTACCTCCGGAATCGCGTTGACGACTGTCGGTTGCTGAGAGAGATGGATGTAGTGGTGCGCGCTTGGCACTGGCGCGCCACCTTCGCACCGGCGAAAAAGCTGCCGTCGCTCGCTGCTGGGACTGCTGCCATTTTAGTGCGCCGCATTGCGGAGGCCCGGAACGGGCCGTGCCAAATATATTGAACAACGAGAAGGTGTTTACCGTCTTTTAAGGCGATCTGGTCTCCAGATCCACCTTTCTTTCTCGCATCCTGTGCGTCTTGTCGGCAGTGGGGGGATGGGTTGGCTGACCTACTTGTACGAGCCGCTGGCATAACCGAATTGCTGGCTAAATCGTGAGTTTCGCCGTTGTCGTCGGGTTCTCAAAATACGCTGTCGCTCCTGGTGTTTGGTGTAGAATGAGCGGCGCTGGACGGAGTAGGCAAAGGCAGCAGGGCAATGAGGCACACATAAAATCCAATAGGGAGACTTTCCAATGAAACACAACACCATGTTGACCGTCGCATCGCTGCTCTCGCTCCTCTTCCTGACGCTTCACATTACGGACGACATCGTTCGTGGGATATCGAAGGCAGAGAGCTCAAACACTGCGCTGCTCGTCCTCGCGGTCTTCCTGTACGGGACACTCGTGCTCCCGGAACGGCGATCGGGGCACGTCATCATGCTGCTCATCGGATTGTTCGCAGCAGCCATGCCCGTCATGCACATGAGGGGGGCACATTACGGCGAGATCGCCAAATCCCCCGGCGGCTTTTTCTTCGTCTGGACACTCTGGGCGCTCGGCGGGCTCGGGGGCTTCACCTTCATCCTCTCGGCGCGCGGACTTTGGGGTCTGCGACGGAGCCGGCCCCGGTAGTCCAGGGCAATGGACGGTGGCGACGCTCGCCGTTAGATGGTGTAAAAGCAATGATCAACGGTGTAGTGTAGATTAGCGTCGGGTCATTCGGAAAACGAACTCGGAAACACGTCGGTGGCGTCCGGCACTCGATTCCAGAGGCCGTTATCTGGTGTTATCGGTAGCTGTCCGGGCCATCCCGGAAGGATACGGTTCACGCCAACGGCTCCGGCTAAACCGCCTCTACCGGAAAGCCCTCGACGATGCCGCCCCCAGGCCTACGGACGCACCGTTGTGCATGGCGAGCCCTGAGGCCTGCTACGGCACGCCGCGCCAGACGTGGCCGTGCAACCCGCCGAGACGGCGCGCGGAGTGGCGCGCCGCCGGCATCCCAACTCGCCCCCTAAAAGCCCCCATAAGGTTCAGCCGATCCTCATCCCGACGATTACCGAGCATTTTGGAACCGCGCGCCTGAATGGCGCGTGGCGGAAGCGCGCAGCGTAAGTGAGTACCATCGAGGAATGGGCGACACCACGACGGTCACCTATGGCGCCTACAGGATCAAGCTGACCGCGACGCACCTGCAAGAAGGCGGCTACAAGGGGGCCTTCACATTGATCGATACCCGCGGGGGCAAGACTCCCACCGCCACCACCGTAGAGGGAGCCGGCACCTGCTCCTCACCTGAAGAAGCCCTCAGAGACGCCCTGAAGCGGGCGATATGTACGATCAAAGAGCACGAGACCGCCTAGCACTTTTGCACGCGCGTGCAATCCATCGCTAGATGAAACCGCAACGAGCCGCCACAGGAAAGGACAAAGAGGCGAACTGGTATCCGGGCCCCAAACGCTTGCCGGAGGGTGATGGGGTACCCGCTTCAACGATCAAGGGCTGGGGTCCACGTCGGCCGCCGGGACCGCTTCAGGATCAACGGCGAGCGTTACGGTGGCATAGATTCGATGGTCAGCCGCCGCCGGTCAATCATGGCAGTCCGGCTCGTGTCCGGCTTGTGTCAAGGCTTGCCCCCCCATTTTGTCTCAGGTGATATAATCGCTGCGTCTTTGCTGAGGCCATGGCAGTATTCGCCTCCCGCTGTCGCTTTTGAGTTTGATGGCAGGTTCGGGCGCGCCACCGTCCGCGGGGTCATCGTGCACTTACCCCGCTGATCAGACGGGACCGCGTCCAGATCATGCGAGGAGAAGTGGAGAAGCAGCCGGCTAAAAGTCCGGCGCCACTCCCCATTCAACCAGAGCCGGTCCGCTTCTACCGCCGCTCTCCAGCCGTCACTCCTTAAGGAGGTCTTGAATGGGAACGCGCCACCTATCCTTCTGCGCGGTGATTTTCGCCTGCGCCCTCCCTGTGCTCGGACAATCGATTGAACCCAAAGCCGGTACTTGGAAGACATGGATTATCTCCTCTGGCAAGGATTTCCGCGTGCCCCCGCCCCCCGACGCGGGCACTACCGCTGGAGAATTGCGATGGCTCCACGACGCTGTGGCCGAATCCAATTCCGATATTGCCGATTCGGTCAAGTTCTGGAGCGCCGGTGCGCCGGCCTACCAGTGGATCGAACTCATCAACAACCGCGCCCTCAACGGCGCACCACTAACTGCTTATGCGCATCGCATCTATACCTATGTCGCGCTGGCGATGTATGACGCAACAGTGGCGGCGTGGGATTCGAAATACGCGTACAACCGGCCACGGCCCAGCGAACTCGACCCAACGCTGAAAACCCGGTTGCCGACTCCGCGAAGTCCCTCTTATCCTTCGGAACACGCCGCAACGGCGGCAGCCGCGGCGGGCGTGCTTGCCTACTTCTTCCCAAACGAGGCGGCGTCATTCCAGAGCCTATCTGAACAAGCCGGCAAATCGCAACTCTACGCCGGCCTTCAGTTTCCGACGGACTATTACGCTGGGTTGGATTTAGGGCGGAAGGTGGCCGCCCGGGTAATCGAGGCTGCCAAGGTCGACGGCTCCGATGGGGTTTGGACGGGCACCGTGCCCACCGGTAAGTGCATGTGGGTCGGGACCAATCCGGGGAACGTAACTGCGACCGCATGGAAGCCCTTCCTGCTCTCGTCGCCCAGTGAATTCCGGCCTCCGGTGCCTCCTGCTTGCGATTCGACACAGATGGTGGGGGAAGTCGCCGACGTGAAGAATTTCCCGCGGTCGCCCGCGGCATTTGCGACCAATCAGCGAGCCATGTTCTGGCAGAGTCCCGAAGGAATAAATTTCTGGCCGTATGTTTACGCGAATAGATGGATGTTCGAAGACAAGCTTGATCAAAACACGCCCCGGTGGGCGCGTGTGTACGCCTTGATCGCGGCTTCGTTTTTTGATGCCTTCATCGCCAGCCAGGACGGAAAGTTCACCTACTGGTACATGCGGCCTCCCCAACTGGAGTCCGCCATTGTTCCCCTGTTTCCCGTCCCCAATTTCCCGAGCTATCCTTCGAACCACTCCACGTTCTCGGCCACTAGATCGGAGATGCTGGCTTATCTGTTTCCCCAGCGTGCGGGGTTCATCCGGGCGGTGGGTAAGGAGGGCGGAGATTCCCGCATCTGGGCCGGCATTCACTATCCGATCGATAACGTGGCCGGTGTGGCGCTGGGCAAAGCGTTGGTCCAGAAATTCATCGCGTGGGCCAACGTCGACGGTTCCCAGTAATAGGCAGGTAAGGTGACGGTGCCCAATAGGCCGGGCCCAGAGTTTTTCACCCGCTGTTAACTTAACATAATGACGGGCACCTCAGAGAGATCTCGGCAAGTGCGCCGTCACGAGCGTTATTTCGTATTATCGGTAGCGGTCCGTCACAAGGTGGCGCACAAGGATTTCCGGCTGCTTGGGATCATTCGTCCATGCTCCGCACATCCGCGGTTTGGGCGTTTGCGTCCAAGTGGCGTCCAGCTCCTCGGCGAACGGGTTCGTAAACACTTTGCGACTACTCATGACCTACCCCTCCGAAACGCCGTTTCTGGTAGATTCGTAAACAGGGAGGAGATTCATCATGCAGCCAGCCGAAAAGCCTTCTCTCTACGACAGAGTTGGCGGCGTGTACAGCATCGCTACTGTAGTAGACGACTTCGTCGACCGGATCATGGTAGACCCGAGATTGAATGCCAACCCCCTGGTGGACGAAGCGCATCATCGTGTGCCGCCTGCGGGATTCAAGTACCTCGTCACGGAGATGGTCTGCTGTGCCACGGGCGGCGCGCAAAAATACACGGGCAAGTCGATGGCTGAGTCTCATAGTCACCTGAAGATCACCAGCGAGGAGTGGGAGGCATTCCTGGACGATTTTCAGCAGACGCTGGATAAGTTCAAGGCGCCTGCCGAGGAGCAAGCCGAGCTCAAGGCAATCGTCAACAGTACCCGATCGGATATTGTCGTCGATTCCGCGCTGGGCGCTGGCGCGCGCTCATAAAGAGTGAAGGCTCCGAAACGCGGCCCAGCGCAGGGGAGGGCTCAACGATGACGTCGACACAAAGGGTTCTGGGTTCGGTCGTTTCTCTGTGGCGGTATCCAGTCAAGTCCATGATGGGAGAAGAGGTGAATGCCAGCGAGGTCACCAAAGGCGGGCTACTGGGCGATCGAGCGTATGCGCTCGTCGACGGCTCCGACGGGAAGGTTGCCAGTGCCAAAAACCCGCGGAAGTGGCCCACACTGTTCGACTTCCGCGCCGTGCTGGCTGACGCCCCAAGACCCGGATTGAAGGCGCCGCCTGTCCGCATCACTCTGCCGGACGGCGCCATCGTTAATAGTGATCAACCCGATGTCGACGTGATCCTTTCCAAAGTGCTCAAGCGTGAGGTGACACTATCCGCATCGCCCGATCTGCCTACAGCCGCAGCGGAGGAGTACTGGCCAGATATCGAAGGTCTCGATCACCGGGACACCGTCACCGACTTCGATCTGCCTGAGGGCACTTTTTTCGACTGTGCTTTTGTGCATCTTCTGACGACGGCCACCCTCGATCGACTGCGAGCGTTGTATCCGCAGGGTCGCTTCGAGGTCCGGCGGTTTCGCCCAAACATCGTGGTAGAGACTGCAAACGGCGAGAAAGATTTCGTGGAGAACGCCTGGATCGGGCAAATCCTCGCGATTGGGGATACCGTTCGCCTGAGCATCACTGGTCCCTGCCCACGCTGCGTGATGACAACGCTCCCTCAGGGCGATCTCCCGAAGGATGCGGGAATCCTGCGCACGGCAGCCCAACACAATCGGGCCAACGTTGGGGTCTATGCCGCTGTTTTGCAGAGCGGCAAAGTCCGCCGTGGTGATCCCGTGAGTCTGGAGCAGGGCCACACCTAGAGAGAGCGCCAGGGCTTGGTCAGCAATGGCGGTCGGGAGGGCATTTGTATTCGTCGCAGCATTCATTCTTCTCCTGCGCGGCTTCTTCCGCTCGTTGAACGGACTAATCGCGGAACACGCCGAAATGTGTTTGCGAACCACTCGGACCTAACGTCGCCAAACCGTCGAATGAATCCATCAAGGCCGTTCTGAGCGTTAAGAAGAGATATCGGTAGCTATTCAGTCGGCGCTTCGCCTTACATTGCGCCAAACGGAGGACGAACAAGCGGAAGGTTGTGCACCCTCATTGAATCGCCAGCG
>JAOAPT010000380.1 GCA_025463045.1 Candidatus Solibacter sp. | reverse complement strand
CGGGTTCAAGTCGGCGGGCGGCGGCAGCGTCCTGATCAATACCGTGAGCGTCGAAGCGCTCGCGGAGTTCAAGTCCACGGGCAGCGCCTTTTCGGCGGAGTATGGGCGTACCGGCGGCGGCGTGGTGAGCATCACGACGCGCTCGGGCACCAATCGATTTCATGGCACGCTGTTCGAATATTTCCGCAACGACAAACTGGACGCCAACGATTTTTTCTCGAACCAGAACGGGCTCGGCAAACCGCCGCTACGCTGGAATCAATTCGGCGGCAACATCGGCGGCCCAATCAAAAAGGACCGCCTCTTTTTCTTTTTCAACTACGAAGGAGCGCAGGTAAAGCGCGTCAGCAAAATCACGGGCAACACCGCGACCCCTGCGCTGCTCGCCGCCGTGCAGCCCGCGATCCGTTCGATGCTGGACTTCTACCTGCCGAAGACCTACACCCCGACCTCTAACATCTATATCGGCGCGCACGTCCGCAACGATCGCCAGGTCAACGACGAGAACACCTATCTCAGTCACGGCGATGCCCTGCTCGGCGCGCACCGGCTCGGCCTGCGGCATAGCTACAACCATCAGGATTACAAAGCGCCCACCCTTTCCCCCAACATGCCGACTGTCTACCCGATGCGCTTTCAAAACGCCGTCGTGCAGGACACGTGGACGATCAAGGGAACGCAGCTCAATGAACTCCGCGTCGGACTGAACCGCGTCGATCTGGATCGTCACGCCGAGAATCTGGATCAGATCCCGGCGTGGATTACGGCCGGGTCGCTGAACGCGTCCTTGAGCAGCTTCATTCACTTCCTGAGCACCACTTATACGGTGGCCGATAACTTCTCGCAGATCCATGGCGCGCACACCCTGAAGGCAGGCTTCGAGATCCGCGAATTGCGCAGCGCGCGCTTCCAGGGCGGCCCGCCGACCTACACGTACAACAACACAGCCGATCTGATTTCCGCGAAGCCGCTCAGCGTCGGCCTGTTGTTCGGCGGCGGCAAGGGACTGCACACGCGCAACTACGGCTTCTACGGGCAGGACGAGTGGCGTGTGTCGCGCCACCTTCAGGTCAACCTCGGCTTGCGGTACGAATATGCGCCGCCGTTGCGCGGAGGCTTCAACATCAATAGCTCGGACCCGTTCGGTCCGTTCACGAAACCGGGCCAGGCAATGTTCCGCGCAGACCGCAACGATTGGGCGCCGCGCGCCGGTCTTGTGTGGGTTCCCGGCGCCGACCAGCGCACCGCGATCCGCGTGGGCGGTGCGATCAGTTACCTGATGCCGCAGGCGATCCACTTCTACGACATGGCGTACATCAATCCCGCGCTGCCCTTCAATACAACATTTTCCGCGGCCGATGTTCCCGCGCAATATCTGGGATATCCCGTGGTCGCCGACTTCACCAATCAGGTGGAGGCCAACCCCGCCCTGTTGCCCGCGAGTTTCCGGCTGTCGCGCAGCGTCGCGGATTACAATCACCGCGATACCTACGTCGGCATGTGGAATCTGTCCGTGCAGCACCGCGTCACGTCGCTTTTGGGCGTGCAGGCATCGTACGTCGGCCAGCGGACCGTCAAGCTGATTTCCGTGCGCCCCCTAAATCTGGTCGACCCGGTGACCAAGGTGCGCCCCGACCAGAGCCTCGGACAAATCAACGTGGAAGAGAACGCCGCCAACATCGCCTATCACGCGATGGAGCTTTCGCTGAATCAGAAGACGTGGCGCGGGCTGCGCACGGATGCCTACCTGACGTGGGCGAAATCGATCGGCTATTACAATCCCGACGACACGATTACGTTCACTGGCGGTTCGTTGCAGGATCCCAACAACATCGCAGGCTCCAAAGGTCCGGTGCGCGGAATGCCGCTGCTGCGCTACACCAGCGTGTTGAGCTACGAAATTCCCGGCGGCAATCGCCTGCACAACCGCTTCCTGCACGCGGCGTTCGGCGGCTGGACTTTCCGCACGATCAACACGTTGCGCGGGGGCATTCCGATCAACGTGGTCGCGAACTCCGATATCGTCGGCAACGGACGCAGCGCCGGACAGCGTCCGGATCCCGTCGCCGGTGTCGACCCATACGAACGGCAGGGGCTGGTCTGGTTGAATCCGGCGGCCTTCACCACCGTGTACTCGAAGGCGGAGAAACGCTTCGGATACCTGGGCTTCAACGCGCTTCGCGGACCCTCGGCGCTGACCTTGAATGCGGCGCTGCACAAGACGTTCATGCTCCATGAACAGCAGCGGTTGACGTTCCGGCTGGAAACGTTCAACACTTTGAATCATCCCGTGCTTTCGGCGCCGGTGCTTGCGATCAGCGATCCGAACTTCGGAAAGATTCAGACCGCCAGTGGAGGACGCAACGTGCAACTCGCGTTGAAATATGTGTTCTAGGATCGGATTCTTCGTCGCCTTCGCCGCGCTCGCAGCGGAGCCCGTGATCGACAGGCAGGTGCTCTTCGAGCGGGGCAAGGGCGACTACGTGTTTTATCGAATACCCGGGATCGTCGTGACGAAAGCCGGCACCGTGCTCGCTTATGCGGAAGCGCGGCGGACAACCCGCGGCGATTGGGGCGCGACCGACCTGCTCGTGCGTCGCAGCGCGGATGCGGGCAAGACGTTTTCCGACCCCGCGGTCGTCGGCAAGATGAGTGAGGATTTCCCCAAGAATCCAGCCGCTGTCGCGAAGAAACAAGGGCTGGGCGAGGGAGCCGGCGTGACGTACGACAATCCGGTAGCGATTGCGGATCGTAAGGGCGCCGTCCATTTCGTTTTTTGCGTGGAGTACATGCGCGTCTTCTACATGCGCAGCGACGACGATGGACGTACCTTTAGCAAACCGGTGGAGATCACCGCCGCCGTCGAACCGCTGCGCAAAGCGTTTCCGTGGGTCGTGGTGGCGACGGGTCCAGGGCACGGCATTCAACTGAAGAACGGCCGCCTGCTCGTCCCCATCTGGCTCTCACTCGGCAGCGGTGCTTCGGCGCACGGCGATTCGGTGGTGTCGACACTCTATAGCGACGATCTTGGCCGCACGTGGAAGAGCGGCGAGATCGCAGCGCCCAAGAATTCCGAAACCGTCTCGCCCAACGAGACTGCCGCTGTACAGCTTGCCGATGGCCGCGTCATGCTCAACGTACGGTCGCCTTCGAAAGAGCAGCGGCGGCTCGTGGTCTTCAGCAAGGATGGCGCGACGCACTGGTCCGCGCCCGTATTTGAAGAGCAACTGCCGGAGCCGCTCTGCTTCGCCAGCATGGTGCGGCTCTCGCTCAAGAAGAATCGCCTGCTGTTCGTCAATCCCGATAATCTCGCGCGCGCCGACGGGAAGAACACACCAGGAATGGCGCGCGATCGTAAGAACGTGACAGTCCGCCTGAGCTACGACGAAGGCAAGTCGTGGCCCGTCAAGCGCTCGCTCGAGCCCGGGCCTTCCGCGTATTCCGACCTCGCCGTGTTGCCCGATGGTACGATCCTCTGCTTCTACGAGGCTGGGACGAAGACGCCCTACGACACGCTGACGCTCGCGCGCTTCAATCTCGAATGGTTGACTAACGGACAGGACAGCTTATCCAGGAAGAAGAACTAATGACCTTCAACGTTCAAGGAATTCTCCCCGCGGTGCTAACGCCGTTCACGGCGGAAGGTGCGGTCGATCGGGCCGCGCTACGCCGCCTGATCGCGCGGCTCTACGATGCCGAAGTCGATGGCCTGTACGTCTGCGGCCAGACCGGCGAAGGACTGGCGCAATCCGTCGCGATGCGCAAGACGGCGCTGGAGACGGCGATCGAATCCTCGCCCGCCGGCAAGCAGGTGATCGCGCATGTGGGCGCCGCACGGCTCGAGGACGCGCTCGAACTCGCCGCGCACGCTGCCGATGCGGGGGCGTGCGCGGTCAGCAGTCTGCCGCCGCTCGGGCAATACGGCATGGAGGAGATCCGCTCCTACTACGCGACGCTCGCCGCCGCGTCGCGCGTGCCGCTCGTGCTGTACTACTTCCCCGAGGCGGCGCCCGCGCTGAAGAGCGAGCAGGTGGCGGAACTCTGCGCGCTTCCGAATGTCGCGGGAGTGAAGTTCACCAGCTTCGAACTGCACCGGATTCCCGACCTGAATCGCGCCGGCGCCATCGTGCTCAACGGGCGCGACGAAGTGATCGCCGCCGGTCTGCTGATGGGCGCTTCGGGCGGCATCGGCAGCTTCTACAATCTGGTGCCCGAGCTGTTCGTCGAACTGTGGCGCGCGCAACAGCGCGGCGCGTGGACCCACGCACGGTGCGTGCAGGATCGCTTGAACGACCTGATGTCCGTGGTGCTGCGCTTCCCCATGATCCCCGCGATCAAGAAGCTGCTCGAGTGGTCCGGGATGCCGTGCGGCAGCGCTCTCCCGCCGCGCCGCGCGCTCACCGCGACCGAGGAAGCGGCCCTGCGCGCCGGGCTCGAAGCGGTGCAATTCGATCCGCGCGGATTTCTCGCGGAACGAACCGGCGCACGTCCATGAACTCCGCGCCGGGGAAACGCTATCCCTGGGTTCTGGTTGCGTTCCTGTGGCTGATCTGGCTACTCAACTATCTGGACCGCCAGGTGATCTTCTCGCTTTTTCCGCTGCTCGGAAAAGAGCTGCACCTGAGCGACCTGGAACTGGGCATGGTCAGCACGTCCTTCCTCTGGGTCTACGCTGCCGCGAGTCCGCTCGCCGGGTATCTGGCCGACCGCCTGGGCCGTAAGCCGATGATCATTCTCAGCCTGCTGGTCTGGTCGGCCGTGACGTGGGCGACGGGACATGTTCATACGTTCACGCAACTGCTGATCGCGCGCGGATTGATGGGGATCAGCGAGGCGTGTTATCTCCCCGCAGGCCTCGCGCTGATCGCCGCGTGGCACGGCGAAAAGACGCGCGCGAAGGCGACG
>JAOAPT010000369.1 GCA_025463045.1 Candidatus Solibacter sp. | reverse complement strand
TTGTTCAGCAGGTCCTTCGCCGAGTCCTTGAAGCGGTTCCCGCGGATGTCAGACTCCACCATCCCGTAGGTGCGGATCGTGGTGCCCATCGCCCCATCAATGATCGCGATTCGACTCTTCATGATTTTCTGAAGAGGATGTTGTCGTGCTGTGGTCATGTTTCCTTGCCAGCCTCAAACGTGGCTAATATCAGTAATCGCGAGCATGGATGGCGCTCGCCGTAGCTCGCGATCGATCTCTACTGCTTGCGGAGAATCAGCCCGCCATACAGTCGGACGCGTGAATCGACGCCACGTCCGTGTGAAGTCGAAATCGCCTTCGCCTATTGCCCGGTCTCATTCGCCGCATTATTTCATAATAGCGATAGCAGGGCTCTCCCACCGATACGACGTCTTTTTCCGACCGCCGCCTGGGTGAGCCAGCCATCCCCTGCGCCCGGTTGCCTACAGACGATTAATGAGGCTCGCGACGTAGCCGGCGCCGAAGCCGTTATCGATGTTCACTACAGTGACGTTGCTGGCGCAGCTATTGAGCATTCCGAGGAGCGCCGCGAGGCCGTTGAAACTCGCGCCGTAGCCGACGCTGGTGGGGACGGCGATTACGGGGCAAGAGACGAGGCCTCCGACCACGCTGGGAAGCGCGCCTTCCATTCCCGCGCAGACGACCACGACGCGCGCTTCGGTGAGGCGCTCGCGGCTGCTCATCAGGCGGTGGATACCGGCGACGCCGATGTCATGGATGGCGTCCACCTCATTGCCCATCAGCTCGGCCGTGACGCGCGCCTCTTCGGCAACGGGGATATCGCTCGTGCCGGCGCAGACGATCGCAATCTTGCCCTTGCCGTTCACGGTTTTGTCGCGCCAGAAACGGATGGTGCCGGAAAGCGGCATGTACTCCGCGGTGGGCAGGGCCGCGGTGACGATGGCGGCGCACTCCCGGTCGGCGCGGGTGATCAGCACGTTCTTCGCGTTGGCGAGCAGACTTTCGGCGATCGCGGCCACCTGCTCCGGCGTCTTCCCCTTCGCGAGGATCACTTCGGGTATGCCGTGGCGCAGCGCGCGATGGTGATCGACCTTGGCGAAGCCTAAGTCTTCAAACGGCATGTGCCGCATGCGCCCCATGGCTGCATCGATATCGAGCGCACCCGTGCGGACCTGCTCGAAAAGCGCGCGCAGTTGGTCCTGATCCATGAGGCCAGAATATCAGACTGCGGTAGAAGGTCCCGAAACGACCACGACTAAACTAAAGTAATGGTAATATTAGTGTCGGAATGCTGACTTTCGATCTATTGTGGTAGATCGTACGAACCTGGATGATTGATACTCATGAATACCGGCACAGACAGTAAGCGTGCGCACGTCGGAGGCCTCCCCGAACGCCGCGACACCAACAGGTTTCCTGTCCAACAGGGGGTACGGTATCGCGTGATTCACTCCAGAAACCTCCAAATCAATGGGTCCGGGATAACTCTGAACATGGGTAGCGGCGGCATCCTGTTTACTACGGAGGAAAAATTGGCGCTCGGCCGGACGATCGAGGTGAGCGTGAATTGGCCGGCACGGCTGGACGGCGTGTGTCCGCTGCAGTTCGTGGTCACGGGGCGGGTTGTCCGTTCTGAGGCTGACAAAGCCGCCGTTCGTATTGAAAAGTACGAATTCAGGACCCGCAGCACCCACGCGCACGGTGCCCACGCGTGATTTAGTCGCGATGAACGGTGTCCATCGCGAATGCCGGTAGACAGACGGCGATGTATTCGGCGCCTTCCGCCTCCGGAGTACTATACCGGACCCATTCACCGCTGTGCGCGATCACGGCCTGACCTGCACGGACATCAATGGCGCCATCCCGGTGTTCGACTCGCAATGTTCCCCGAAGGACGACGGTAAACTCGTCGAATTCCGGAGTTTGCCCCGGCTCCTGCCATCCGCCCGGGCTTCGCATGTGAGCTACGCTCGCGGCGGTGGTCTGTGAGTTGACGCGCCCGATATACTCGTCGATCAGTTTCGGCTTGTTCCCGGCGGCCTCGACGCGCGTCGGGGCGGCGATCAGTGTCGGCACCATTTTCCTCCTGGAATGCATCTATACTAACAGTCCCCCCAACAAAAATGATTCGGACTTGCCGGATCGAATAGGTCCCGGTATACTGACATTTTCGCTGAGACTTGTATGACGGCGAGAGACGATTTCGACCCATTGGCGCCGCAGCGGGAAGCTGCATTCTTCTACGGACTTTTTCTCCGCGGGCACGACGTAGACACCCTGCGGCAGGATATCGACGTGCCGCGTTCCATGATTGATAAATGGATGAAAGCACGGGACTTCGAGGTGAGTTTCCGCGAGAACCTGCACCGGGTTTACACCTACCGCAAGCAGGTCCTCGCGATCTTCGACGGGCTGATTCTCAACGAACAGAATCGCGTCCGCCTGCAATAGCTCTTTAGTTTGTCGCGTTCATCTGAATGATACAAATGACGGCGCGCTGCGGGTCTGCGACCACGGCGAAACGGCCGACGTTCGGGACATCGGTGGGCTGCACGTAGAGCGTAGCGCCGAGTTGCGTCGCTTTGGCGGCGCTCTGGTCGCAGTTCGCCACGGTGACGTAGCAGTTCCAGTGGGGTGGAATGCCCGCCCACTGCGGACCGTTCATCGGTATCATGCCGGCGATCGCGTGGCCGGCGAGAGGCGGGGCGGGGAGCCACTCGGTGTAGGGCGCGGATTCGACGCCGGTTTCCGGCTTGGTGCCCCAGCCGAAGAGCCCCTTGTAGAACTTCGCTGCGCCGCCGGCGTCGGTGGTTGCCAGCTCCGGCCAAACGACGCGGCCGAGCGCACCCGCGTAGGTCGCGCCGGGGTGTTTTCTTGCCTGCCATACGCAGAAGACCGCGCCCTGCGGATCCTGCGCGACGGCCATGCGTCCGGCGTCCATCGCGTCGAACGGTCCGTTGAGAATCTTGCCGCCGCCCGCGACGACCTTCGCCGCCATCTCATCGGCGCTGGTGACGGAAAAGTGGACGTTCCAGCAGTTGGGCATGCCGGGACGGGCGGGCAGCATGCCGGCGACATCGTCGCCACCGAGTTGGAAGAGCGTGTAGGCGCCATCGGGCGCGGGAATGTCGACCGAGCTCCAACCAAACATCTCTCCGTAGAAGTGCTTCGCTGCCGCCGTATCGGCGGTCATGAGATCGGCCCAGCAGAATACGCCAGGCGGATAGCTTTCGATCTTACTCACTAGTAGTTCTCCTCGCGGAGAGTTTAGCGCAGTTGTGATTGTGAGGGGAGAGGGGCGGGGAATGAATCGGCGGCGCGCATGAGCAAGCGGGACCTATCGCTCCGGTGAAGAACAAACACCAATCGGAGCCGCGACGGTTACGGAGCGGTGGTCACGGGACCACCGCTCCCTTACTGTCGCGGCTCGGATTTGTTGATCGGATTTGTTGAAAGGTACGTTTCGGCATTCCGGCCAGGGATCGAGCATCAGGAAGGAATCTCGTGAGTATGGGGCAGCAGTGGTTCTTTGTGTGTGTTCTTCACCGGAACCGTGGGGGCCGGCGTCTTCCCCAGGGCGACAGGTATTTAGACTCCGCTCTGTTGGAGGAGCTTGGCGACGAGGCCGGTCCAGCCGGTCTGATGGCTGGCGCCGAGGCCCGCGCCGTTGTCGCCGTGGAAAAATTCGTAGAAGAGCAGGTAGTCGCGCCATTCGGGATCGGCGTCGAAGAGGGGATTGCCGCCGTTGACCGCGCGGCGGCCGTCGGGATCGCGCAAGAAGATGCCGGAGAGGCGGCGCGAGAGTTCGGCCGCGACTTCCCACAAGGTCATCATCGTGCCGGAGCCGGTGGGGCATTCCACTTTGTAATCGTCGCCGAGATAGTGGTGGAACTTTTGCAGCGATTCGATCAGCAGATAGTTGAGCGGAAACCAGACCGGGCCGCGCCAGTTGGAGTTGCCGCCGAAGACTTCGGTGCGCGATTCGGCGGGCTCGTAACCCACGCGATGCTCGACGCCATCGGTCTGCAGCACATAGGGATGCTCGCGATGGACGCGCGAGAGGCCGCGGATTCCGTGCGGCGAGAGAAACTCGTTCTCATCGAGCGTGTGTTTCAAGATGCGGCGGAGCTGGTCGGGATTGACCATCGAGAGCAGGCGGCGCTCGCCTTTCCCGGGCACGGTCATCGACGCGACGTTGTATGTCAGGTCGGGCCGGTTCTCGATGAACCATTGCATGCGTCGCTTGAAGCCGGGGAACTGATCGGTCAGCCGCGGTTCCAGCGTCTCCACGGCGAAGAGCGGAATCAGGCCGACAAAGGAGCGGATTTTGAGAGTCGTGTGAGCGCCGTCGGGCATGTGAAGCGCGTCGTAGAAGAAACCGTCCTCTTCGTCCCACATGCCGACGCCGTCTTCGCCGAGGTGATTGATGGCTTTGGCGATGTAGAGGAAGTGTTCCCAGAATTTGCTGGCGACGTCTTCGTACGCGGAATCCTCGCGGGCCAGTTCGAGCGCGATACGCAGGAGGTTGAGGCAGTACATTGCCATCCAGCCGGTGCCATCGGCCTGCTCGATGAACTCGCCGTTGGGGAGCGGCGTACTGCGATCGAAGACGCCGATATTGTCGAGCCCGAGGAAGCCGCCCTGGAAGACGTTCATGCCTTGCGCGTCCTTGCGGTTCACCCACCAGTTGAAATTGAGCAGGAGTTTGTGAAACACGCGCTCGAGGAATTTGCGGTCGGGCCGTCCGTCGCGCTTCTCTTCGATTTTATAGACGCGCCATGCGGCCCAGGCATGCACGGGCGGATTGACATCGCCGAGAGCCCACTCATATGCGGGCAACTGGCCGTTGGGATGGAGGTACCATTCGCGGAGCAGGAGCACCAACTGCTGCTTGGCGAAGCCGGAATCGACGAGGGCGAGCGGGAGGCAGTGGAAGGCGAGATCCCAGGCTGCGTACCACGGGTATTCCCACTTGTCCGGCATGGAGATCACGTCGGCGTTGAAGAGGTTGTTCCACTCGTGATTGCGTCCCTTCTTGCGCACCTGCGGGGGCGGAGGCTGACCGGGATCGCCATTCAGCCAATCGCGGACCACGTAATGGTAGAACTGCTTGCTCCACAGCATGCCGGCGAAGGCCTGGCGCATGATATTGCGGCCGTCCTCACAGAAATCGCGGGGCGCGATCTCGGCGTAGAACTCGGTGGCTTCGCGCAGGCGATCGGCGAAGACCTGCTCGTCGACGGAGCTTGCGGGCGTGTCGCTCAGGCGCAGGCGGACGGTGGTGGACGCGCCGGGCTCGAGGGTCAGTTGATAATGCGCGGCGGCCTTGGTGCCGCGGCCGTCGGGATTCACGGCGTCGCGCGCGTTCTCGATGACTGCGCGGCCGATGCCGTCCTTCACGTACGGGCCGGCGTTGGGCGCGTTCCACAACGCCTGGGCGTTGCTTTCGTTTTCCGTGAAGAGGAGTTCGGGATTGCCCTCCGCATAGAGGAAACGCTTGCCGTAGTGGGGCTCGTCGATTTCGATTCCGTTCGCGGCGCGGCGCAGTTCGGGCTTGTCGACCGGGTGTCCCCAGGACCAGGTATTGCGGAACCAGACCGTGGGGAGCAGATGCAGGGTGGCGGTTTCGGGTCCTCGATTGACGACCTGAATGCGGATGGAGAGATCTTCGGGCGTCGCCTTGGCGTACTCGACGAAGACGTCGAAGTAGCGGTCCTCGTGGAAGACTCCGGTGTCGAGCAGTTCGTACTCGGCGTCCTGGCGGGTGCGGCGGCGGTTCTCGTCGCGGAGGTTTTGATAGGGGAAGGCGGCTTGCGGGTATTTGTACAGGCACTTCATGTAGGAGTGCGTGGGCGTGTTGTCGAGGTAGAAGTAATACTCCTTCACGTCTTCGCCGTGATTGCCTTCATGACCGGTAAGGCCGAAATAGCGCTCCTTGAGAATCGGGTCGCGGCCGTTCCAGAGGGCGATGGCGAAGCAGAGATACTGGTGGCGGTCGCAGATGCCGGCGATGCCGTCTTCGTTCCACCGATAGGTGCGGCGGTGCGCGTGGTCGAAGGGAAAGTATTCCCACGCCGTCCCGTCGGCGCTGTAGTCTTCGCGGACGGTGCCCCATGCGCGGTCGCTGAGAAAAGGGCCCCACCGGTTCCAATGCGCCTTTCGCTTGTGCGACTCCTCAATGCGCCCGCGTTCCCTGGTCATCGATCGTAGTTTACCTTGGAGGTAGTGACGGGGATTGGCTTAAGGCGTGCCGCGCCTCGTATCGTCGTGGCGGCGGCCGCAGTGGTTTGGGGCTTCGTGTATGTGCGACACGTGCTGGCCACGATGTTTCAAGCGTATGGCGACGAGGGGTATTTTCTACTCGCGTTGTCGCGCTATTTCCGAAACAGGCGGAGGAGTATCGATTCCTTGCGAGTTCGATTGCCGCGAACTGCCCGGTGTTGGATTCACTGCCCTGGTCGGGGGTACGTGCGCCGGAGGGCGCGCAGGCCACGGCGTCGATCGAATCGGGGGATCGGCAGAGGATGGTGCTCGATCAGTTGCAATCCGACACGCGGGCGTGTGTGCTGTACAATTCCGCAATGCTGAAGTTGAGGCAGGTGAGTGAGCGGGACTTGGCGCGATTGCCGTGGGCGATGTACATCGTGAACGAGATGCCGGCGGCGGCGGAGCGGGATGGGTATGAGATCCGCGTGAATCCGAAGCGGGGCGGGGGGTGGAAGGCGTGGAGTAACCAGAGTCGCGGCGGTCGCGCGGTTCGCCTGGTCTCGACCTTGCGAGCGCAAAATGAATTTCATGTTGGCGTGACAGCTATTCCGCCGTCTCCAGATTCTTTCGCCAGAGCCACACCGTCGCGCCATCCTCCTCGGCGGTGCCCACCAACTCCATCCCGATTTTCCCCAGTATGCGGGTGGATGCATCGGCTCCTGAACGCGTGTGCGCAATCAGCGCCCGGACGCCCCGCAGTTGTGCCGCGCGCTCGAGCAGAAAGCGGGCCATCGCTGTCCCGATCCCGCGCCCTTCAAAACCCGGGAACGTGAAGTACGCGATCTCGAGCGCGTAGTCTACCGGCGGCCCCTTGAAACTGCACGTGCCGACCATCTGCTGCGACTCGCCCTCCACCACCAGGTATCCGAACCAGTGTGCCGGGGTCTCGAGCGAGAACGTCCGCATGAATTCCAGGCTGTGCTGCGCCACCGATTGCGACAACTCGTGCAGCCGGATTCCGTGCTCGTCCGCGAAATCCTGCGGGTCGCTCGAGAGATGCCGCAGAACGCGGCGCGTCGCCGGAATGTACTCGAGCTGCCCCATGGATCGATCTAAAATCCCTTACGCAGCTCGCGATAGAGGTCGCGGAACGTAGCGACGGCTTCCACCGCGCTCACGTTGCGCGTGTCTTCGCCGAAGTACGCTTTCGCGAACGCGCCGAAGCCGCACCACGTCGTGTGCAGCATGCCCTGCAGCCGGTCCGACACCACGCGCGACGAGTTCATCCGCGCCATTCGGATCAGGTCGAGCTGCCGCAGCGCGACCGACGACCGGCGCCACGGCGACGAGAGCACACGGAATCCCTCCATCGCGAAATACGTAGCGCTCGGGTGCGCCTGCTCGTAATGCCAATCGCAGATCACGATGTCCTTCGGAACCGCGTGGATCGCCGCCGCTGTCCCGTTCTTCGCCGCCTCCCACTCGCCCATTCCGGTGAGCTCGCCATCGAGGAACCGGTCGCCCCAGATCCACATCGTGCGATTGCTTTGCGCCAAATGATCGCGCAGCGCGCGCACCTCGCCCGCGAAGAGCGCCGCCTTGTCGCGCCCTTTGCAGCGTTCGCACGCATCATCGCCGAGCAGGAAGACCTCGTCCATTCCGACGTGGAATGCGTCCGCCTCCGTCGCGGCCAGCAGCTCGTCCATCAAATCGAAAATCACTCCGTGGAGTTCCGGATGCAGCGGGCAATAGCTGCGGCAGTAGGTGCCCTGGTTCCCCGGGTACTTTCCGGGAGTCTCGTCGAATTCGGGATGTCCGCGCAGCAGCCCGAACGTGGTCCGCGCCCATGACTGATGCCCGAGCAGATTGATCATCGGCACCAGTTTCACGCCGGCCGCGCGCGACGCGGCCACCAGCCGCTTCAAGTCGTCCGGCGAAAGAGCGTTCGCGTCCACCACCTCCGGATGCTTCGCGAACTGATACCGGTAATTGATCTCCAGCACGAGCACGTTCACGCCCTCTTTCGGCAGGGCCTCTTTGATGAAGCGCTCCGCGAGCGGGATCTCGTCCGGCATCGGCGCCGCGAGGTGAATGCCGCGAATTGGTAGTTGCTGCGCGAACGCCGCCGCGGCCGTCAACAGAAGAATCGCAATCGATCTCATCGATGCCCCCGATGGCTGACCAAATACACAGCGAAGCTGCCCAGCCAGTGTCCGCCCTCATAGTGCTCGCTCTTGATGCTGTCCAGCCCCGCCTGCGCCAGCCGGTCGGCCAGCGCGGTCAACCCCGCGCGCCGCTTATCGCCCGGCGGGAGCTTGGAACCGATTCCCTCGAGCATCCACGCGCGGCTCAGGTTCAATCCGGCCAAGTGATACAACTTGCCGTCGCTCGGGTCCGCCACGTGGGTCGGCTCCAGGTCGATCCGCGGCAGAAACGCGGTCAGCCAGCGCGCGAATTCCTCGGCGGGCAGCAGCCGTCGCACTACGTCGGCCTCCGCGAGACACGGCGAGAGAAAGTCTTCGCCCGAAGGCTCGTAGTTGAGCGGGCAGCCCTTGTCTTTCAGGTAATAATCGCGCGCCCGCGATTCCACCAGCTTGCCGAATTCCGCGTTATCGCTGACCCGCGCGTAATCGATCATCAGTCCCATCGAGAACGCCGTGTTGTTGTGCTCCCCGGTGCGAATCGGATGGTCCATCTTGGGCAGCCACGCGACGATCCGCGCCGTCACCGCCTTCTCCAAGGGCAGCAGCGCGGCCGACCACTGATGCGCTTCGGGATCGTCGAACTCCCGCAACTCGGCGCTGAGTTGCAGCAGCCACGCCAAGCCGTACGGCCGCTCGAACGAGCCGCGACCTTCCGTCTCCAGATACTTCACTTCCTGCGCGAGGTTCGCCGGCGTCAAGCTCTGCGCCAGCGCGCGCCGCGCGTCCGCGGCAAACGTCGCGTCCGGAAAGAGCCGCACCAGCCGCACCAGGAGCCAGTGGCCATGCACCGAAGAGTGCCAGTCGTAGCAGCCGTAGAACGCCGGAGTCAGTTCGCGCGGCGGCTTCACATCGGCATCGGAATTCAGCGAATGGGCGATCTTGTTCGGGTACTGCTTGTGCACGCAGTCCAGCGCCAGGCGTGCGAAGCGGGCAGCCTGCATCTGGTCGAAGCTGGCATTCGCCATAAGACCTCCAGACAGAACGGCGCCGAGAAGAATGAGCCGGATCATGCCTGTATAGTACCCCGCGTGCAATATAATCAGAACTCCTGGAAAGCTATGGCTGACGATCCTCTCGGCAAAGTCGTGAAGATTCCCGACGGCGTGATTGTCGAGCATGGGACCTTCTTCGCCGAATCCGCCAAGGAGATGCTGATCGCCGATCGCGAAGACCTCGATCTCGCTGATCTAAAGATCACGTCGGTCGAGGAATTTCTCGCGGACGTCGCGAACGAGGAGAAAACCTTCATCGTCGAACAGGCGATACTGCTGTGCGAAAAACTCTACCCGCACCTGCGTTCAAGAAGCAGCTCGTCGAATCGCTGAATGGATTGCTTCAGGTCTCGCTGGTCATTGATGCGATCTCGTACAGGATGCGCTCTCGTACAGCGCGGCCGATATCTTCGCGGCGGGTTTTCAGGATCACGAAATCGGCCCGGTCATCGGCCTGCTCATCGGCGCGGATCCGAATACCGGCGGCGGCGCGAACGTCTGGCAGCGTGACGACCTCCGGCAGAAGCTGCCATCCTCGCCCGAATTGCGAGGGAGAGTGTCACGCCTCCGGCAGCTTCCGGGCGACGGCAAGCTTGAGTTCCGCAATCACTACGTTGAGCTGGCTGATGCTGTCATTCAGGGTGAACGACTCTATCACGCCATGCGCTATTTGCCACCTTTCCAATCGGGCAGGCGGCCCGGAGTGGGGGGTGCGCCGGCGGCATCCAACTGCTTTTCGAGCGCTTTGATATCGGTCTCGAAAAGTTTGCGGAGTTTCGGGATTTCCAGCGCCAAGGCGTCGCTCGCGATTTGATACTGTTCCATCGCGGTCTTCGTCGGGCGTCCGGTTGTGCCGCGCGTGGGCGAGGCAGCGCCTTGCGCGTGTTCGGAAATCGAAGCGGAATCGCCCTCGTTCGTGGAACGCCACACCCGGTCACCGTTCAACGCCAGGTTGATCTGATTGAGCTGTTTCTCCAGCTTAATCGCCTCCTCGCGGAGCTTCGGCGAGAGTGAAGGCGTCGCGTCGATGGCGCGGCGGATCGCGGTCAGACGAATGCCGGCTTCGGTCGCCGTCTGGGTGGTCGCGGTCAGCGCCTTCTGCAGTTTGGCGAGTCTGTCCTGGAATTCGGCCATGGCGACGCGGTCTTCACGAGTCGACGGGCCCTCCGCCACGACTTCGACAGTCTGCGTCCCGGGGAGGGGAGTCACTACGCCTTCCACACGCTTGGCGAGGGAGACGGTGTATTTGCCGGGGACGACCAGCGGGCCGCTGTTGAAGCGGGCCATCATGGCGGCCATCTCGTCGTCGCCGCCGCCGGCTTCACCACCACCACCGCCAGCGCCGCCGCCGGCACCACCGCGTCCGCCGCCGCCACCTGCGCCACCACCGGCGCCTCCGCGTCCCCCGCCACCGCCACCGCCACCGCCGAAGCCGGCCGGTGCGAGATTCGCGCTTTGCGCGCGCAGATCCCACGTGAGGCGATGAATGCCGCGCGTCGCGGGAGCTTCGAGTCGACGGATCACCTTATTGGTGGAATCGGAAATCGTCACCAGGATCGCGGGCGCTTCTTCCTCGGCTTCGGCGCGCAGGATTTCGGCGTTCGGGTACGGAGGTGTTTCGCCGCGCGCGATGGCGGCGCGTTCGCGGCGCTGGCGCTCGGCCTTGTTGGTGGTCAGGTTTTCCTTCAGATTGAAGGTGATCTGCGCTCCGACGGGCGGATTCTGCGCCGTGAAGTACGAGGTCCCGAGATCACCGCCGCGGCTCTGCGGAATGAAGGAGAGGGCGGGCTTGGTCGCGAAGATGACGATGTCTTTCTGCATCAGCTCCGCCGTCGCGTTGCGGAGCGGGCTGTAATCGTCGAGCACATAGATGCTGCGCCCGAAAGTGCCGATCACGAGATCGTCCATCTGTTTCTGAATGGCGAGATCGCGCACCATGACGGTGGGGAGGCCGACGTTCAGCTTCATCCACTTTTCGCCGCCGATGTTGGTCCAGTAGAGGCCGAATTCCGTCCCGGCGAAGAGCAGTTTGGAGTTCACGTGATCTTCGGCGAGGGCATAAACGCCGCCGCGTTCGGGCAGGTTGCCGGCGATGGACGTCCACGACTTGCCGCGATCGGGGCTCTTAATGATGTACGGCTTGAAGTCGCCGTTCTGATGATTTTCGTAGGCCACGTAGACCGTGCCGGCATCGTGCTGCGAAGCGAGAATGCGCTGCACGTAGGCGTCTTCCGGAACGCCGGCGGGCTTGTCGATCTTGCGCCAGGTTTTGCCGCCATCTTCGGTCACCTGGACGAGGCCGTCGTCGGTGCCGATGTAGATCAGGCCTTCGACTTTGGGCGACTCGGCGATGGCGCTGATGTTGTCGTAGAGGGCCGTGGAGACGTTCTTCTGAATGGCGTCGATGGGCCAGATCTTGCCCATGAGGGGGAGTTTGTTGCGGTCCAGCCCGCGGGTGAGGTCGCCGGAGACTTCCTTCCAGGAATCGCCGCGATCGTCGGAGCGGTAGAGCTTCTGCGCGCCGAAGTAGAGGCGGGTGTTGGAGTGCGGGCTGATGATCAGCGGAGCGTCCCAGTTCCAGCGCAGGGCGGGTTCGCCGCGCTTCGGCTGGGGCTGAATCGAAACGCGCTCGCCGGTGCGCTTGTCGAAGCGAACCATGCCGCCGTTCTGCATGTTGGCGTAGATGGTGTTGGGGTCCTTCGGATCGACGCGCGAATAGAAGCCGTCGCCGCCCATGGTGACGAAGCAATCGGCATTGGTGAGATTCGTGAACTTGTTCTTCGCGGGACAGCCGAAGCTGTTGTTGTCCTGGGTGCCGCCGTAGACGTGGTAGAAAGGAGCGTCTTCGCTGACCGCGACATCGTACATCTGGGCGGTCGGCAGATTGGCTTTGAAGTTCCACGTCGCGGCGCGGTCGAAGGATTCGTAGAGTCCGCCATCGCAGCCGACAAGGTAGTGGTTGTTGTTCTTCGGGTCGACCCAGATCTCGTGATTGTCGACGTGCTTGTTGCGCGTGCCGAGGGCGGCGACGGTGCGGCCGCCATCGTCGCTCACCATGATGTGCATATTCATGATGTAGACGCGATCCGAGTTGGCGGGGTCGACCTGGATCTTGGAGTAATACTGGCCCTGCGAATCGTACGTGCCGCGCTTCTCCCAGGTGGCGCCGTTGTCGGTGGAGCGGTAGGTGCCGCCGCGGCCCTCGGGGCCTTCGACCTGGGCGTAGATGATGCTCGGATTTGCGGGCGCGAAGTTGAGCCCGATGCGTCCGAGTTCGCCGGATGCGAAGCCGCCGCGCACCTGGGACCAGGTTTTTCCGGCGTCGGTGGAGCGGTAGAGCGCGCTCTCGGGTCCGCCGTGAATCATGCCGAAGTAGCGGCGTTGACGCTGATGGGTTGCGGCGAGGAGGATGTCGGGATTGCGCGGATCCATAATGACGTCGCTGCACCCGGCGTAATCACCGACTTTAATGAGGCTCGCAGACCAGGTCTTACCGCCATCGGTGGTCTTGTAGAGGCCGCGCTCGCCGCCGGCCTTCCAAAGCGGTCCGGGCGCAGCGACGTAGACGACGTTGGAATCGCGCGGGTCGACCACGATGCGCGCGATGTGTTCGGTGGTCTTGAGGCCGACGTTGCGGAAGGTGCGTCCGCCGTCTTCACTTTTGTAGACGCCATCGCCGTAGCTCACGCTGCGCTGGTTGTTGTTCTCGCCGGTGCCGACCCAGACAATCGATGGATTCTTCGGATCGATGGCGATGTGGCCGATCGAATACGAGCCGTAGTTATCGAAGACGGGGGTCCACGTCGTGCCGTTGTTGGTGGTGGCCCAGACGCCGCCCGATGCTTCGGCGATCAGGTAGTGATTGGGGTCGTCGGGGAAGACGGCGATCTGGGAAACGCGTCCGGAGATAAAGGCGGGGCCAATCTGGCGGGCGCGAAGGGCTGAGAAGGTGAACTCATTGATGGGTTCATTCGAGTTGGGGCCTCCACGGCCGCCGCGGCCGGCGCCGGGACCGGCGGGCGGCTCATCCTGTGCGAGGGCGCACAGAGAAACGCACAAAAGGAGCGGAAAAAGCCTCATGGATGGAGAGTATAACGCGCCGAAGTGGCCCTGCGGGGCGGTGAGGCAAGAGCTGAGCGCTCGAAGGGGAACTAAGCGGTTTGGGATCAGTGGGTTGCGGCGAATCTAAAATAAGCGGTGAGGCAGTTGAGTTGACTGTGAAGGGAGCTTCGCAGGCTGACCGTCTGTGACGCAGAATCAACTGGATGGGAGGATATGCCCAAGCTTTGTGACGCAGGCGGCTGAAGTTGAGGGGAGTCGACGTGGTCCAACGAAGGGGATGAGATTCGAGGCTGGGATTCGAGGCTGGGATTCGAGGCTAGCATCGGCGCAGAATTTGCCGCAGGTGAGCGGGGAGCAGGTGCTGCGGCGGATCCGGGTGAGTCCGCGATGCGCCGACACGAAGGTGTTGATCGTGAGCTCTTCGAATGCGCCATCGGATCGGGAGCGTGCGATGACGCTGGGGGCGACGGGGTATTTCCGCAAGCCTTCGAATCTGGATCAGTATATGGAGCTTGGGCCGCGGATTCGTTCGATGCTGGGGGATTGAGGGGGTGCGCCTTGCTCCCGAATTCACAGCTCGCGCCGGATAGAGATCCGCCAGTGCGCTCCGGCAGCTTTTGGGATCGTTCAAACGAGTGCGCGGGAGAAGATTCTTGTAATCGAATCCGGAGGTGCAACATGGGATCAGGTGTTCGTGATCGCGTACAGCCGGGGCGAACCTACGATTCTGAGGCGTGCAAGGATCTGCAGGCATCACGGTCAGTGAGTCAGCGGTCGCTTGCGATAACTGGAGGAAGGGCGATCAGATAGTGCGGGCCGGAGATCGGGGAGTTGGACTCGTAGCGGCAACCCAAGGAAAAATAGCCGCCGATAAACGCCGATGAACGCCGATCAAAAAAGAGGGGCTCAGGGTTCGAACTGGTCGGCTCTGGCGGGCGTGAAGACAGAATTGGCCACGGATGAACATGGCGCGGCATAGCCGCAACCAAAAGACATACTAGCCGCAGATAGGCGGGGATGGACGCAGATAAGAAAGAAGTGCTCAGGGTCGAACTGGTCGAATCTGGCTGACGTAAGAACGGCACGGGCGAAGGTGAGTTCGATGCGGGCCGGGATCACGGAGGCGGCAGCCGAGGTGGGCCCATCGCCCTGGAAATCGCCGTGGACGAGGTGGGGTGCGGCGCAGGATTCGGCGAGGATGGCGGGCGGGTAGCGGCGCCCCACAGTTCGTTCCACAGTCCAGGATATGCAGTTATTGGGCGGCCCAGTAGCCGGGGCGGGCGCGGATGTGAAACTCGCCGGGGCGTGTGAGGCGGACGGTGAGGGAGTGGTAGCCGGGCGCGGGCGAATCGGGCGCGAAGCTGAGGACGTATTGGGAGTGAAGTTCGGCGCCGAGTTTGACGATGGCTTCTTCGAGCGTCTTCTGGCGGGTGAAGGGGAAGAGCGCGCCTCCGGTGGCTTTGGCGAGGGCTTCGGCGGTGTTGGTCATGCCGAGGCGGCGGATTTCGGCGATGCCGCCGAGGGCATCGATCTGACGTTCGGGCGGCGGGATTTTGGGCCACGGGTTGTTCTTTCCGGGCGGAGCGGCGTTGACGGTGCCGGTTTCGTCGTTGGGCGTTTTCGGTTTGATGGCGCGGCGGGGCTGGCTGAC
>JAOAPT010000363.1 GCA_025463045.1 Candidatus Solibacter sp. | reverse complement strand
GTTAACGCCTTCCCTTAATACCCATTACTCCGATGATTCACCAGCGCCAGAAACTCATCCCGAGTATCTTTCCGATCCCGGAACGCTCCCAGCATCGCGCTCGTCATCGCGCCCGAGTGCTGCTTCTCCACACCACGCATCATCATACAGAAATGCCGCGCCTCGCAGATCACGCCCACGCCCAGCGGACGAATCACTTCCTGGATCGTCTGCGCCACTTCCTGCGTCAGCCGCTCTTGAATCTGCAGACGCCGGGCGAACATATCCACCAGCCGCGGGATCTTACTCAGCCCGATCACCTTCTTCTGCGGCAGATACGCCACGTGCATTTTCCCGAAGAACGGCAGCATGTGGTGCTCGCATAAGCTGAAGAACTCGATGTCCTTCACCACCACCATCTCGTCGTACTTCACTTCGTACAACGCCCCGTTCAGGATCTTATTGATATCCATCCGGTAGCCGCTCGTCAAAAACCGCATGGATTTATCCACGCGCTCCGGCGTGCGCAGCAGTCCATCGCGCTTGGGATCTTCGCCCAAACGCCCGATCAGTTCCTCGATCAACGGCGCCATCGACCCATCTTCCGAGGGCGGGTTCATTATCTTCACGACTGCTTTATTCGATTTCATCGGCACCAACTTCAAAGATGTTCCGCGCCGTCTCGCCGATGCGGATTTTCTCCAGCTTCGGCCACTCGCCCGGAAACACTTCTTTCCAATTCCGCTTCAGCCGCCGGCAGATCTCGATTCCGAGATTCTCCGACGTCGCCACCACATCGCCGAACGCCGCGATTTCCTTGTTGAGATTGTGATGATCGAACGGCTGCACTACCTCCCGCTTCACCAGTCCATCCAGCAAAGCGGTATCCACTGCACGCCCCGTCGCCTCATCCGACGGCCCGCGCACACTGACTTCGATGACATAGTTATGCCCATGACCGTACGGGTTATTGCACTTGCCGTACAACCGCCGGTTCTCGTCCTCGCTCAATTGCTCGGAATGAAGACGGTGTGACGCCGCGAACTCATACCGCCGGGTTACGCGGAACACAACGGCTCTCCGAAATAGTCCACGTACAAATCCGGCGTCTCCCACACCCGCACCGAATGCAGCTTGTGACGCTCGCCCGTCAACCGGGGATCGAGCCGCTGCCAGATGTCGCGCGCGATATTCTCCGTCGTCGGAATTACGCGATCGAACGGCGGCACTTCGTAATTCAAGAAACGGTGATCGTACGGCTCCACAATCTCGCGCGTCAGAATCTCCTTCAGCTCTTTCAGATCCAGCACCATACCGGTCACCGGATCGGGATCGCCCACCAGGCTCACCTCGACCACGTAGTTGTGTCCGTGCCCGTGCGGATTCGCCGCAAGCCCGAAAATCCTTGTATTCTCCTCATCGGAGAATTGCGGACTCCGGCAAATGTGGGAGGCCGAAAACTCGACTTTGCGGGTAATCAACATGGTGTTATTTTTCGACGCCGTGAGTGCCGCTGGAGATACAATTAATTATAGAACGTCATGCAGAACGCCAAGACTGACCGGCTGCTGCGAGGCGCGATCGTGCTCCTCTCCGTGGTCCTCGTTTTCTTCATCTACTCCGCCATCCACGAACGCGTCGTCGTGGCGGGTGACAACGCACCGGAATTCACCATCAGGGCCGATAACGGCCGCACCGTCACGCTCCCCAATTTCGGCGGCAAACTCCTCGTGCTCAATTTCTGGGCCACCTGGTGCCCTCCCTGCGTGCAGGAAACGCCGTCCCTCAGTCAGTTCGCAGCGACCTATGCGAACAAGGGCGTCGTCGTCCTCGGCGTCAGCGTCGATCGCGACGAAAAGGCCTACCGCGCCTTCCTCCAGAAATTCAGCCCCGCCTTCCTCACCGCTCGCGAGAACAAGCTCCACGAGGATTACGGCACGTTCATGTATCCCGAAACCTACATCATCGATGCCAAGGGCAAGGTCCTCCAAAAACTCGCCGAACCCGCCGACTGGATGGACCCCAAGATGACCTCCCTCATCGATTCGCTCCTGTAGCACAGTCCTCCTGCCGGCCTGTCCCTTCGTCTCCTGCACGCTGTAAAGTAAATACGTGACCCCCGTCCCCCTCGAACTCCCGCTCCGCCCCGCCGAAGCCACGGAGCTCGCCAACCTGATCTTCGATCACGCCGAACGCAAGCCGCTCACCGACGAACTCCGCAACCGCCTCGCCGCCCGCGCCGCCGCCCTCAAACTCGAAACCATCACGCCCCACTTCGGCTCGCTCGAACGCGACCCCATCCATCCCTCCGCCTATTACCTCGCCGTCGACGGCCACGCCTCCCCACAGCTTCTCTACCTCGCCCTCGCCACCGCGCCCACCAGCAGCGTCTTCCACAAACCTCTCCTCATTGGCCGCATGCGCCGCCTCAACGGACCGGAGATTGTCATCAACGCCATCCCCTTCGGACCCGCCGACCGCGACACCGTCGAAACCTTCGCCGCGCGCATCAACCCCGCCTTCTACCCCCAGCCCCAAGGCGCGCGCTCCACCATCACCGTCCAGCAAGACCCGCCCGCCGCCTTCGCCCTTTTCCGCGCCATCCTCAAGCGCACCGGCAAGAACGTCGCCGCGCTCGCCGGCGATTATCACCCCGCCCTTTGCGCCGCAATACGCGCCGGATGGCGCGCCGGATACACCATCGCTTCCGATCATCTGGTCGAGATCTACAACGCCGCCTACAGCCGCTTCTGCCTCACCGTGCCCCTCACCCCCGCGGGCCTGAAAGCCGCCGAAGAGCGCCACGAGCAGATCCGCCGCGCCCGCTGGGGACTCAAAATCGCCCGCGCCTTCGATTTCGAACTCACCTTCGATCCCCCCGCCTCCGCCGATGCCTTGCGCGCCGCGCTCGAGCAGCTTCGCGAAGGCGTCCACACCCCGCAATTGGTCGGCGGTGTCGCCCTCGACGAACTCGAGGAAGCCGCCGCCGTCGCGCGCCAGTTTCAGGTCACCCTCACCTTCACTCACCAGAACCAGTCCGCCCAAGCCATCCAGACGATAGCCCGTGCCACCGCCGGCCGCTTCGACTACCGCGTGAACTCACCGTCGGAAGCCGAATTCGCCGCCGAACATCTCTTCTAACTATTCTTATAACTATGCGGCCCTTACTGATTCTTCTCCTGGCGTTCTCCGCCCTCGCCCGGCAGGTCTCCCTGATCAACGGCGTGCGCGCCCTCATCGCCGGCCACGATTTCCCGGCCGCCGAACGCCTCGCGCGCACCTACCAGACGCGCAACGGCCCCACTCCCGAACTCGCCGCCTCCCTCTCCTGGCTCGCCCGCGCCGCCCTCGAAGCTAAGAACCTCGACCAGGCCGACGCCCTTGCACAGGAGACCACCAAAATCACCGCCCGCTTCCTCATGGGCCAAAAGCTCGACGACGATCCCTGGCTGCCCACCGCGCAAGGCGCCGCCATCGAGGTCCACGCGCAGGTCCTCGCCGCACGCGGCGAGCGTCCCGAGGCAACCGACTATCTCCGCACCCAGCTCAAGCAGTTCGCCGGCACCTCCATCGCCGAGCGCATCGGCAAGAACATCAACCTGCTCAGCCTGGTCGGAAAGCCCGCTCCCGCGCTCGAAGAGAAGGATTTTCTCGGTCCCAGACCCGCCTCCCTCGCCGCCCTGCGCGGCCACCCCGTGCTCCTCTTCTTCTGGGCGCACTGGTGCGGCGATTGCAAAGCCGAGGTCGCCATTCTGGCAAACCTCCGGCGCACCTTTGCCCCTCAGGGACTCGTAGTGCTCGGGCCGACGCGCCTGTATGGATATGTTGCCGGTGGCGAGGATGCTCCGGCCGAAAAGGAAAGGTTATATATCGAGCAGGTTCGCAAGCAGCACTATGCGGCGCTCGCCGACGTGCCTGCTCCGCTCAGCGCCGCCAATTTCATCACCTACGGCGCCAGCACAACTCCCACGTTAGTTCTCATCGACCGCGCCGGCATCGTTCGCTACTATCATCCCGGCGCCGCATCGGAAGCGGAAATCACCGCGCAAATTCGCGGCGTGCTCCGCAAATAAGGTCAGGCGGTCTTACGCTGCTTGCTGTTCTCGCCAGGAATGGCGCGAAAGCGGTCGTACTCTTCGAGCGATTCAATCAAAGTGTCGATCGCGGTGCGGCGCGCGTATAGGTATTCGAGTTCTTTCCGATATATTCGGGGTGGAGTGGGGGAAGCCGAACCTTTCTTTGCGAACATAGTACAGATGTACCAGAACGTCTAAGAATGTACAATAGGAGTGACAAGATCACCCCTAATCCTTTTTGCGGGTAGTAGCTGACCCCAAATAGGGGTACTTAGACCGTAACCCTTAGATAATCAGCGATTATGGCCGAATCATTGCATAACACTACAGGTGGATTCCCTAGGCTAGCTACAATCGGCATCCCGCTGCCGGTAGTCAATACCCCTGTATGATACTCATGGATATAACTAGAGTCCTTTAAGACATTTCCGGTAAGGATTGCGACAACATCCGAGTCCGCTCGCATCTCACCACTCGCCGTCAGCTTACGGATTCCTGCCAGTGTCGCCGCCGATGCCGGCTCGCACCCAATCCCGCACCTCCCGATTACCGCCTTCGCATCCGCGATCTCCTGCTCCGTCACCTTCTCCACCACGCCCTCCGAAGTCGTCACCTCGAACAGCGCCTTCGGCCAGCTCACCGGATCGCCGATCTTGATCGCCGTCGCCAGCGTCTCCGGATGCCCCACCGGCGTCAAATGCGAGCGGTCCGCCGAGTGCATCAAATCGTAGAACGGCGCCGAGCCTTCCGCCTGGATCACCGCCAGCCGCGGCAGCCGGTCGATGAACCCGAGCGCCTTCAATTCGCGCAGCCCCTTGCCGAATGCCGACGTGTTCCCCAAATTCCCGCCCGGCAGCACCACCCAGTCCGGAACCTTCCAATCCCGCTGATCCAGCATCTCCGCCATAATCGTCTTCTGGCCTTCGATGCGGAAGGGATTGATCGAATTCAGCAGGTAAATTCCCAGCCGCTCCGCCACCTCGCGCACCAGCGCCAGTATCTGATCGAAATTCGCGTCCACCTGGATCGTCTTCGCGCCATACTCCAGCGCCTGCGCCAGTTTCCCGAACGAAATATTGCCGTGCGGAATGAAGATCACCGGCTGCAGCCCCGCCGAACTCGCGTACGCCGCCATCGACGCCGACGTATTCCCCGTCGACACGCACGCCACCCGCTTCATCCCGAGCCGCATCGCCTGCGACGCCCCGCAGGTCATCCCGTTGTCCTTGAAGCTCCCCGTCGGATTGAAGCCCTGATGCTTGAAGACCAGCGCGTCCAGCCCGCCGTACTCCGCCGCCAGGCGCCCCGGCAACAGCGGCGTGCACCCTTCCCGCAGCGTGACCGCATGCGACAAATCGTCGAGGAACGGAATGAACTCGCGATACCGCCACACCCCGCTCTGATCGAGCGGAGCGTTCGACATCCGCCGCTCGCGCCACAGCTTCTTCAATTCCTCGGCGGACTGCGCCGGCTTGCCGTACACCGCTTCCAAGAGACCGCCGCAGTGCGGGCAATTGTATAAGACTTCGGTGATCGGAAACCGCGCGCGGCACCGCTCTTCAAAACAGGCAAGTTCCGCAGGCATGAAGTCTTATTATAAAGGGATGCTCGCCGTACATCTGGAAAATGGAGCGGTCACCGTGCGCGACGTTCCCCTGCCCCCACGTCCCGCCGGTTTCGCCCTGCTCCGCCTCCTGACCGCCGGCATCTGCAATACCGATCTCGAACTTCAGCGCGGCTACTACGGCTTCACCGGCACACCCGGCCACGAATTCGTCGCCGAAGTCATCGAAGCCGATACCTACGCATTGGTCGGCAAACGCGTCGCGGGCGAGATCAACCTCGCCTGCGCGCACTGCGAGTGGTGCCGCCGCGGCCTGGGCCGTCATTGCCCCACCCGCACCGTCCTCGGCATCGTCAACCATCCCGGCGCCTTCGCCGAATTCCTCACCCTGCCCGAGCGCAATCTCCACGTCCTCCCCGACCACCTCGCCAGTGACCGCGCCGTCTTCCTCGAGCCGCTCGCCGCCGCCTGCGAAATCCTCGACCAGTGCGCCATCCCGCCGCACGAAAGAATCGCCGTCCTTGGCGACGGCAAACTCGGCCTCCTGATCGCGCTCGTGCTCAACGCCCACGGATACCCCGTCCGTCAGTACGGCCGTCATGCCGAAAAGCTCGCGATCTCCGCCCGTGCCGGCGTCGAGACCGAACTCATCGCCGGCCCGCTCCCCACCGCCGCCTACGAGTGGGTCGTCGACGCCACCGGCAATCCCGAAGGCTTGCGCGCCGCCGCCGCCATGACACGCCCGCGAGGCACAGTGATCCTGAAATCCACCGTCCACGGCCTCGTCCCCTTCGACACCGCCCCCATCATCGTCAATGAACTCACCCTCGTCGGCTCGCGCTGCGGCCGCATGGAGGAGGCGCTCCCGCTGATCGATCACGAGCTGATCCACGTCGAGCAAATGATCTCCGCGCGTTACCCTCTATCGCGTGCCCCCGAGGCCTTCGCCCACGCCGCCCAACGCGGCGTCCTCAAAGTGCTACTTGAGCCGTAATGTAATAGGCGTTAGCACAGGAGGAAGCGTCCCGTCGCGGCAATAGTGCAGGAAGAAACCTATCGCCCGTTCCCGTTCCGCAATTGCTTTCTGTTTCAATCCGCTCCCGACAATGATGCCGGGAGAAACAGTTGAACACAGACGATAGCGATCTTTCGAGCGGGTTTCATCCGCTCCCGGCAATGATGCCGGGAGAAACACGTGGGCTGGACGTATTCTAATTCCGGACAGTCCGCCACGGCGCGCTTCCAGATAAGATCGAGTACGCTTTCCACTTCCCTCGTGCGCTCAAACAAACACGCCTTATCGCCCTTCCGATTGGGCAATCCTGCGTGATGCCCGGAAATCGCAAACGCCGCTTCACTCGCCCCGGCTCTCCGCGCAATCGCGGCGCCATGGGCCGAGTGCGCCGCCGGTCCGGATTCACCCCGAATCCGCTTCTGAATTTCGTCCGTGTACTGTCCCAAATCGTGCAACAGGCCGGCTGCCTTCGCGTCGCGTGGAAGCGGGGTTCCGAAGGTCTGGCTTCCCGGGCGAAAGCTTCCGCCAGAACCCCGACTTGCCGAAGGTGCTCGTTGAGTGGTTGCCAGTACGCTTCCCGATCGGTCTCCGGTCGGCCGTCGCGGTCCGAATGCGCCCAATATTTCATGAGCCTCTAGCTTACGCCGGTTGCTGCTGCGTCATGCAGTGCAGGGCACCGAGACCCCAGATGAAATCCGTGCAGTTGATCCCCACCACTTCGCGATCCGGGAACTGCTTCGCCAAAATGCCAAGCGCGACGCGGTCGTTCGAGTCGTTGAACGTTGGAACCAGCACCAGCCCATTGGCAATATAA
>JAOAPT010000329.1 GCA_025463045.1 Candidatus Solibacter sp. | reverse complement strand
GCTTCCTCGCGTACGGTGACAATTTGCGCGCGCAGGACGCGCGGTTCCGCGGACTCGCGCTCGCGCCGCTCGTCATCTTGGCGGCATTTTGCCCCACGCCGCGCGCCGGCTTTCCGCCCGATCAGTTCCCGGTTGCCGCCTACCCGCACATTCCGCCGGGCGCGCGCCTCTTCGCTCCCGACAAGTTCGGCGGATATCTGATTTATCGTTCGGCCGGCGCGATGAAGGTCTTCTTCGACGGGCGCAGCGATCTGTACGGCGCCGAATTTCTCAAGCAGTACTCGCGCCTGGTGCAGGTGCGGCCGGGATGGCGCGAGTACTGGGAGTCCTTCCATTTCACTCACGCACTGGTGCCCGCCGACGCCCCGCTTTTGCCCGCATTAGAGCAGATCGGCTGGCGGCGTGAATATCAGGATAAAACCGCGATTTTGCTTGTGCGTAACGGAACTTAATTATCCCCAATGTGTTACAACAGAACATCGGCAGAATTTGGACGCGCTACGTGTCTGGGCGTGTGCCTGTGGTGCACGCCGGCCCGTGAGGACTGAATGGATCGCCAGAAAAAACTCTTGCTCTTCGGCGCTGCCTGGGTATCGGCACTACTGCTCACGTGGTTCTACTACACCAACGCCGTCGCGCCCAAGCAGGAGAAGACACTGCGCGTGGTCGTGGCTTCGCACGATATGCAAATCGGTACGCTGCTGAAGAAGAGCGACCTGAAGATCGTCAACTACCCCGAGAAGGACGTTCCCAGGAAAGCGCTGTTCACGGTGCAGGAAGCCGAGGGTCGCGTAGTGATGGTCCCGATGAACACCAATGAGCCGCTGCTGCAGGGTAAGCTCTCCGAGACTACGACCGTGGAAGGCGTCGCATCGACCATCGAGCGCGGCTATCGCGCGGTCAGCGTACAGATCACCGATGTCAGCGGCGTCGCGGGATTGATTCAGCCCGGCTCTCATGTCGACGTGTTGTTCACGCGCCCCGGTTCGATGGCGGAGGCTACGACGTCGACGATCCTGCAGAATGTGCGCGTGATCTCCACCGGCCGCTCGATTCAGGCAGGACAGGCGGTCGATCCGCGCGCACCGAAATCGCCGACCGTCACGCTGGTGCTGACTCCCGACGACGCGCAGAAACTCGAGCTCGCGAAGAATCAGGGCAAGATCGGACTCTCGCTGCGCAATCCCCTGGACGGCAATAACAACGCGAGCACCGAGCCGCTCACTACGGAGGTGCTCGACCCGATGATCAGCGCGCGTCTGGCGCGAGCCCGCCGCGGGCGCACCACGAACGTCGCGCGTGCCAACCTCGAAGATCCCAACGTGTGGCAGGAGCTGACTGGCGAAAAGAAGCCCGTCGATCCGCGCAAGGCCGCCGCCGAGGAAGAAGCGCGCCGCAGGAAAGCCGAACCGGAAAAGCCCAAGGTCGTCGTGGATGTCTACCGCGGAGACAAGCATGTCCAGGAATCGTTTCGATGAGTATTGCGGATAAGGTGTTGTGCGCGGCCTTCGTCGCCGCCGGTTGCTTCGCACAGACCACCAGGCCGCAGGCCCGCGACATCACGCTGCTCGAAGGTCGCGGAGAGTTGCTGACGTTCCAGCAGGACATCAGCAAGGTTGCCATTTCCGAACCGAAGATTGCCGATGCGGTGGTGATTTCGCCGCGTGAAGTCATGGTGAATGCCAAGGGCGCGGGCCGCGCCACGCTGGTGGTGTGGGAGGGCGGCGTAGCGCCGGTGCGCTATGAGATCGCGGTCACCAAAGACACCAGCGAGTGGGACCTGTTCACGAAATCGATCAACGATTCGGCCGGCGGGCCGATCAGCGTCACCGGTACCGGCGAGACGATCGTGCTCAGCGGCACGGTGAAGAGCATCGACGATTCGAAACGCCTTGCCGGCATGGCGCAGACGCGCGCCAAGAACGTCATCAATCTGTTGCAGGCGCCGCCGCCTCCGGAACCGCGCCAGATTCTTTTGCAGGTGAAGTTCGCGGCAATCGATCGCGTGGCGCTGACGCAGATCGGCTTCAATCTCTTCAGCACCAATCCTAAGATGATCGGCAGCACGAGCACGGAGCAATTTCAGGCGCCGCGCTTCAGCCAGCTACAGCCCACCGGCACCGCACAAACCGTCAATTTCGCCGACCTGTTGAACCTCTTTGCCTTCCGCCCCGACCTCAATTTCGGCGCGACCATCAAAGCGCTGCAGGAGAAAAACCTGCTGCAGATTCTCGCCGAGCCGAACCTGCTGGCGCTCGAAGGCAAGGAAGCCACGTTCCTCGCCGGCGGCAGTTTCCCGTTCCCGACCATCACCACCACGCCGACCGGCGGCGCGACTTCGCCCGTCATCACAGTGCAGTTCAAGCCCTTCGGTGTAAAGCTGGATTTCAGCGCGACCGTCACTGCGCAGGGCTCGATCGATCTCAAGGTGTCGCCCGAAGTCAGCAGTCTGGATTTCGCGAATGCGGTCACACTGCAGGGCTTCGTGATTCCCGCGCTGAGCCAGCGCCGCGCGGAGACCGAAGTCATTCTGAAGGATGGAGAGAGTTTCGCGATCGCCGGCTTGATCGACAACCGCGTGATCGAAACGATGTCCAAGGTTCCCGGACTCGGCGACCTGCCGATCCTCGGCAAGATCTTCCGCAGCCGGAGCACGCAGAAATCCGCCGACGAGTTGCTCGTCGTGGTGACGCCTCACTTCGTTAAGCCGTTGACCCCCGAAGAAAAAGCCAAGCTGCCGGAAATGCCCTCTTCGTTCCTGCCGGCTGCCAAACCCGTCCCGGAGAAGAAGGGCAAAACAAGTAAGACCAGCAGCAAGGAGTCCTCGAAGGACCCTGAATTTGTAGGACCTCGTGGCCAGCAAATACCCAAACCGTAGCCGCGCAGGCACGATGTCCATTCAGCTCGCCGTCATCATGGTGCCGGTGCTGTTCGGAATGATGGGGTTCGCGCTCGACCTCGGTCGGCTCTATCTGGTGCGCGGCGAACTCAACCATGCGGCGGAAGCAGCGGCACTTGCAGCGGCGGGCCAGTTGATCGGCACGGCCGGCGCGCTCGACCACGCCAATACCGCGGCGCAACTGGTCCTCGCGCAGAACCGGTACAATTTCGGTTCCCTGACGCTCGGGCAGGACACCGGCAATCTGACGAGCACGATCACCGACCCCGCGTATTTCACTACCGTCGCCGGCGCAACCGGCACGGACCCGAACGGATCCTCCGCCGACGGCACCACTGCCCGCCACGTGCAGGTCAGCGTGACTGCCGATGCGCCGCTGCTCTTCTGGAGCCTGCTCAGTCTCGGCGCATCGCGCAAGACGCCGATCGCCGCCCAGGCGCTCGCTGGAGTGAGCGCGCCGCTGTGTACCGCGTGCGGCATCGAGCCGTTCGCCATCGCCGCGAAGGACGCGAGCGACCTGCTCAATTTCGGACTCGGCGACCCGGCCGACTCTGTCAACTACACCTTGTACTACAACTGCACCGGAACCGCGCCGACCTTCCTGCCCAACTCGGGTCAATCGGCCGCATACACGATCATCAATCGCTACGATGCCGGGAGCACCACGCTCTCCGACGAGACCGACCAGTTGTTCCGCTACGCGGCTACGGGGCTGCTCTCTTCGACGACGCCGAACCCGACCGGATCGCTCGTGCCCATGAGTTGCGTCGGAATCGGCGATCCGCTGGAAGCAGTTTGGAATAGCCCAACGTTTGTCGCCGTCCCGCAGGCGTGTACCGCGGCGCTTCCGCAGGTGGCCGCCGCCGCGCTGTGCGGCCTGTTCACCCGGGTCGACAACCAGACGCTGCCCGCGGCCTGCACGACCGCGGTCACCGACTATTCGTCGCTCGCCGCTGCCGCGCCCATCGACAGCGACCCCGGCACTACGCAGGACCTCTACTCCGCGTACAACGGCAACGGCCGGCGTGTGATCACGATCGCGGTGGTCGATGCGCTCGCGCCCAACTCGGCCACGCCGATGAACGTGCTCGGCCTCCGCCAGTTCCTGATCCAGCCGAATCCCGACGGCACTGTGTTCAATCCGTCCGACGCCAACGGACGTTTCGTCGCGACCTACATCGGCAGTCCGATGCCGCTCCGCCAGGGCAACATCGATGACCGCTACGGTTTCGGCGTCTGCCCCGCGACGTCGGGTCCCGGTAAAGTGGTGTTGCACCAATGATTGCGAGCATGAAACGCGGACGCAGTGGGAGTGTCGCGATCGAAGTGGCGATGTGGCTGCCCGTCTTCTTCCTGCTGATCACGGGCATCATTCAGTTCGGCAAGATCACGTACATCTACTACTCGCTGAAGAAGACGGTCAACACGGTGGCTGCCTATCTCGCCACGCAAAACGGCGTGAACTTCTGCAACGGCGCGAGCGATCCGATCATCACCAACGCGATCAACTTTGCGATCACCGGCGGCACCGATGGCACGGGCGAGACTGCGATCTTCGGACTGACGCCCGACATGATCGTCGTGACCACGCAGTGCATCGACCCCGCGACGGGCGCTCCCGGCGATTGCGACACATCGCAATGCGGCAATCCGGCGGGCGGCCAGCGTCCCGACCTGATCATCGTTTCGATTCCCAACGGCTACATGGTGCAGCCGCGCATTCCGTATATCCTGCTCGATCCGATTCCGCTCAAACCGCAGGCCGTCATGCCGAATGGAGGTGGCTCGTGAGACACCGCCGCTCCGGACAGGCTTCGATCGAATTCGCATTGATGTACGGCGCGGTGATCGTGCCGCTGACGTTCATGATTATTTTCGTCAGCGAGATGCTTTGGGTGTGGCACAGCGTGGTCGATTTCACGCGCGATGGCGCGCACTACGCGACCACGCATTGCTGGATGGGCGACGGCAGCAACGTGCTGAACTACATGTCCACCCACGTGCCGCGCATGATCGACATGGACAAATTTCAGACCGGCGCCGCGGGCCTTCAGGTGGATTATTTTTCGCTCGACCCGGCGACCGGGCAGCTCACGCCCTTCACTTGCGCGAGCGGCGCCGAATGCAGCGCCAACTGCGTCCCCGACGCGGTCACGGTGAGCGTGACGTCGTATCAGTTCACCAAGGGCCTCGCGACGTTTTTCAAGCTTCCGCCGGTGACGATCCCGCCCTTCGCCACCAGCATGCCGATGCAAAGCGCCGGCTGCGACGAAGCGGGGAACTGCCTGCCATGAGAATTCAGACGCACACCCCTATCAGAGCCGCGACCGTTCTCGCGCTTTGGCGAGCGAGGGAGTGGTGGTCGCCCTCACGGTCGCGGCTCCGATTGAGAGCTCGCGCGGTTTTGTGGGGCAGGATGGCATCCTGCGCACCGATTGGTAATCGGTGCAGCGCCTGCCGCGTATCGCTTCCGCTTCAACCTTCGCGGCCGAACAAGCTCGGCAGCGCCGATTGCCAATCGGCGCGCAGGCTGCCAGCCTGCCCCACAAAGGAGATTCACCGTGCCTAACCAAACTCTACTGGTCGCTTCCAGCGACGAACATTTTCGCGAGATGGTACGCGATAGCCTCATCAATCTGCCTGAGGCGAAGATCGTCGCCGAGTATCAGGAGGTGTCGGCGAATCTCTACATCCGCGTCATGCAGGATCTCGAGCGCCACCCGCACGCCGGCCTGATCGTCGACCTCTCGGGCGATCCCGAGACCTCGATCAAAGCCGTCGAGAAGGTCAAGCAGGCCGTGCCCGATCTCTTCATCATGGTCAGCAACTTCATCGCCGATGGCGAGACCGTGATCCAGTGCATGCGCGCCGGCGCCAACGAATTTTTGCTGCAGCCGATCAAGCGTACCGAGTTTCGCGACGCAATGGGCCGCCTGGAGCGCGCGCCGCGCCACGGCACGCCGGGCGAGAGTAAACTCGGCAAAGTCTACACCTTCATCGGCACCAAGGGCGGGGTCGGCGCCACCACGATGGCCGTCAACTTCGCAAGCGTGCTCGCGCAGCGCAAACTGACCACCGTGATGATCGATCTCGACACCATCGGGAACGACGTCGCCATGCAGCTCGGCGCCTCGCCGCAATACACCCTGATGGAGGTCGGCGAGAATCTGGAGCGCATGGATCAGGCGCTCTTCGAAGGCTTCGTCACGCGCGATCCCCTGGGCTTCTACCTCGTCGGACCGCCCGACGCGCTCGAGCAGCAGACCCACTTCAGCGATCATCAGCTTCGCGAGTTCGCCACCTTCCTCGTCGAGAAGTACGACGCCGTGGTCATCGATGGCGGCCGCGCGATCTCGAACGAAGTCGTGCTCGCCGCGGCGCAGGTCTCGGCCGCGGTCTTCCTCGTCGTCGACCAGGAGTTTCCGTCGATCCGCAATGCGCAGCGCTACATCACCTTCCTCATGCGCATGGGTTTCAACCAGGACCAGATCAAGGTGGTGGTGAATCGCTATTCGAAAAAGGTCGGCGCCAACCAGGCGAGCCTCGAACAGATTCAGCAGACGCTGAACCAGAGCGTGTTCTACGGCATTCCCACGTCGCCGGCGGTGCTGGCGTCGATCAACAAGGGGCGTCCGTTCGTCGCCAATCGCGAGCAGGCGGGCGATCTCGACCGCGTCTTCCGCGCCTTCGTCGACAAGGCGACCGGCGGCAAGAAGGGCAAACCGGCCGAGATGATGGGGAAGACGGCATAATGGAAGCTCTACTTCCTGGAGGTCCCGTTGGGTAGTCGAAGTGTAGTCCGTCCCGGCTCTGGAGCCGATCGCTGGTTCGAGCTGAAGAGCCAGGTCCACCAAAAGCTGGTCAATTCGCTCACGCCAGAGCAGCTCAAGAACCTGAGTAAGGACAGCGTTCGCGGACAAGTCGGCACGGTCGTCGAAAAGTTGATCATCGACGAGAACCTGCCGATGACGATGGGCGAGCGCGAACGCCTGATTGAGGAGATTCTCGATGAGGTCTTCGGTCTCGGTCCGCTGGAAGGTCTGCTGAAGGATCCGACGATCTCCGACATCATGGTCAACGGCTTCGACAACGTCTACGTCGAGCGCGCCGGGCGCGTGGTCGAAACCAACATCCGCTTCAAGGATCATGCGCACGTGCGCATGATTATCGAACGCATCGTCAGCGCGATCGGCCGCCGCATCGACGATTCGTCGCCGATTGTCGACGCTCGCCTCGCCGACGGCTCGCGCGTCTGCGCGGTGATTCCGCCGCTCTCGCTGATCGGCCCCGTGATGTCGATCCGTCGCTACGGCAAGCGCGTGCTCACCACGGAAGACCTGCTGAAAAACGAGACCTTCACCACGGGCATGCTCGATTTTATGAGCGGCTGCGTGGAAGCGCGGTTGAACATCGTAATCTCCGGCGGTTCGGGCTCGGGCAAAACGACGATGCTGAATACGCTCTCGCGCTTCATTCCCGAGGAAGAGCGCATCGTCACCATCGAAGACACCGCGGAATTGAACCTGCAACAAAATCACGTGGTGCGCCTCGAAACGCGCCCGGCGAACATTGAAGGCGCGGGCGCGATCACCCAGCGCGATCTGTTGATCAACACCTTGCGTATGCGCCCCGACCGCATCATCGTCGGCGAATCGCGCGGTCCGGAAGCGCTCGACATGTTGCAGGCCATGAACACCGGCCACGATGGCTCGATGACGACGGTGCACGCCAACACCACGCGCGACGCCTTCTCGCGCCTCGAAACCATGGTGATGATGGCCAGTGCGCACGTGCCCGACAGGGTGATCCGCCAGCAGCTCGCGAGCGCGATCCACATCGTTATGCAGTGCTCGCGTCTCGCAGACGGCACGCGCAAAGTGATCGGCATCTCCGAGGTGGTCGGGGTCGAGAACGATCAGGTCGAGATGCAGGACATTTTCGAATTCGACCGCACCGGCATCAGCCCGCGCGGTAAAGTGGTCGGCAAGTTTCACGGCTGCGGCTACAAGCCGATCTGCCTGGAACGCCTCAAGGCCTACGGCGTCAATCTGCCCGTCTCCATCTTCAATGAGGAGCACGAGGTGAAAGACAAATAGATGCACCCCCTCAGCTTCTTTCTGGTCGTCGGCACGCTCTTCTCGATCGCGTTGTACGCGGCGGGATATTACGTGTGGAGCGTCCCCGAACAGGAAGCTGAGGATCGCTTGAGCTCGCGCCTGCGCGAACTGCGCGCGCACATGCGCAGCCGCAGCCAGAAGGCGCCGGAGCTATTGCGCGGCCATCAGCGCGGGTCGTTCGCCTTCCTCGGCGATCTGGTGACGTGGGTCGGCGTGCTGCGCCGCCTGCAGGATACGATCGAACAGGCGAATCTGAAATACCGCGCGGCCGACGTCTTCGGCGTCAGCGTGATGCTTGCCGTCGCGACGTTCCTGGTGCTCACGCTGTTCGGCGCGATGTTTTTCCTGCGCATCCTGTTTGGTCTGATCGTGGGTTTCACGCCGCTGCTCTACATCCTGCGCGTGCGGTCGCGCCGCCTGCACAAGTTCGAGGAGATGTTGCCGGATGCGATCGATCTCTTCACCCGCACGATGCGCGCCGGCCACAATATTCACAGTGGTCTTGAAACCATCGCCACCGAGACCAGCGATCCCGTGAAGATGGAATTCAAGAAACTCATGGAAGAGCTGGCACTCGGTTCGCAAGTGGAACCCGCGCTGCACGGCCTCGGCAAGCGCGTCCCGCTGATCGATCTAAAATTCTTCATCACCAGCCTCATCCTGCAACGCCAGACCGGCGCGAACATGGTCAGCGTGCTGGAGAACCTTTCCACTCTCGTGCGCGAGCGCCTGAACATGGCCGCCAAGATGAAAGCGCACACCGCGCAGCAGCGATTCTCCGCCGGTCTGCTCTGCTGCCTCCCGCTCGTCGTCGGCATCGGCTTCTGGATTCTCAAGCCCGAGTATGTCCGCCTCCTGTGGACCGACCCGGTCGGCAGCAAGTTCTTCACCTACGCGATCATTTCGGAAATCGTAGGCATCCTGGTGATCCGCAAGATCGCCAACATTAAGGTATGAGGCGCACATGCTGATCGACCTGTTGCTCTTCCTCTTTACCGGCGCCACCTTGAGCCTGATCGTGTGGACCAGCTTCGAACTCTTCCGCGCGCAGGAAGATCCGCTCAACGACCGCCTCGAAGGTCTGCAATCGCAAGCGATGGTCGTCGCCGCGCGGACTACGCGGCGCAAACAATCCGCGCAGGGGCTCGACCGCTTCCTCTACTTCATCGCGCTTGTGCCCGGCGGCGACGATTGGATGAACGGCACGGAAAAACTGCTTGCGCAGGCCGGCATTCGCCGCAAGAGTGCGCTCGCGCTCTACTGCATCCTCGTCCTGCTCTTCGTGTTCTCGCTGGCCGCGGGGACGGTCTACCTGCAGCGAGATAATCCGAATGGCGCGGGCTCTTTGATCGGCGGACTCGCGGCCGCATTCCTCCTCGGCTTTATCTTGCCCAAACAGATTCTGTACCGCCTCGTGAAGAGCTATCGCGCGAAGCTGCAGGAGGCGCTGCCTGATACAGTCGATCTGCTCGGCATCGTGCTCGGCACCGGCCTCGGGCTCGATCAGGCAATGATGCGCGTCAGCGAGGAGATGCAGTTCATCTACCCCGAGCTGGCCAACGAATTCGCCACCGTCGTCATGCAGGTGCGTGCCGGACAGGAGCGCGGCAAGAGCTTCAACCAGTTCGTGCGCCGTACGGGGATCGAGGACATCAAGAGCCTCGCGGCGATGATTATCCAGAGCGAGAAGTTCGGCACCAGCCTCGCCCAGGCGCTGAAGGTCTACGCCGATGCGCTGCGAACGCGGCGCCGCCTGCGCGCCGAAGCGGCGGTCGGCAAGGCCGGCATCAAGATGCTCTTCCCGATCGTCGTCTTCATTCTGCCGGTGCTCTTCGTGATCACCCTCGTGCCGGGCATGCTGTCGGTGATGAAAGATCTCAAGATGCTGGGCGGCGGACGCTAAGAGCGCGCTTCGCTGACCAGCGTATTGTGCATCGACGCGACCACCCAGCGATTGCCATGCTGCGTCAGCACCAGCGTGACGATCACGATCTGTGCTTCGACCTTACGCAGCCGCAGATTGCCATGGACCTTCACGTGAATCAGCTCCACATCCGCGCGCAATTTCCTCCGGCTCGCCACCGACGCCTGTAAGGCGCTCTTCACGAACACGCTGCGGAACAGCATATCGTAAAGGCCGGCGATCGCCTGACGGCCGCGCAGGTGCATCCCGTGGATATTCACCAGATCGGCGTTCTCCGCAAAGTATCCGGCAAATTCGGTCGCGCTGCCCGCGTTCCAGGCGCGAATCAGCCCCTCGACCACGTGCTCGGTGGTCGCACACTCAGGGCCCGTGCGTACTAACGTCAAATCAATCCCCTCTTCTTCTAAGTAACGCGCAATTTTCGGGAAAACCGGCTCATGTGAATTTATGAGCGCGGAAACAAACGGTTTATTCCTAGTTCTGTGTTCCCGGATTCCCCACCAGCGTGTTCTGGAACGAAGCCACCCGCCACTCCGCGCCCGTGCGCCGCAGAACCATGCTCGGCACGGAATTCTTCTCCCCCGCCATTGGACCTTGCGGAATCTCCAGGTGCGCCCGCAGGTGGACCACGGCGATATCGTCGTTCAGAAATCGCATTTGAACAATGCTGTAGTGCAGCGTGCTCCCCGCGTACACCGTGCGAAAAATGTGGTCGTGTCCCTCGGCGATCGCCTGCCGCCCGCGCGCATGCGTGCCGTAAATATTCACGAAGTCCGCATGTTCTTCGCAGCAGGCGGCGAACGCCGCTCCGCTGCCCGCGTTCCAGGCGCGCGCCATCCCGTGGATCAGATCCTTGATGGCCAGCTCTTCCGTTTGTGTATTCATGGCGTCTTCCTCTAACCAGGAACGCGCAGGAATCAGCCGGGCCGGCTCAAAATTACATTCGGGCAAGGTCTTCGAAGTCCACATTCCCGCCGGAAACGATCACGCCCACCGAGCGGATCTCCGGAGGCAGTTTGTGGAACAGCACCGCCGCCACCGGTACCGCGCCGCTCGGCTCCACCAGGATCTTCAGTCGCAGCAGCACGAACTTCACGGCCGCGCGGATCTCGTCCTCGCTCACCAGCACGATCCGCTCGCAGAGTTCGCGGATCACCGGGAACGTCAGTTCTCCGGGCTTCGGCGAGCGCAGTCCGTCGGCGATCGTGTCCGGGTGTACCGCGATGCGCGTGCCTGCCACCATTGAAAGGAACGTGTCGTTCGCTCCGGCCGGCTCCGCTCCGAAAACGCGCGTCGCGGCATTGAGCGCCTTCGCGATCGTCGCGCACCCGGAAAGCAATCCGCCGCCGCCGACCGGCGCGATCAGCGCGTCGAGCGGACCCGTCTCGTCGAGCAGCTCGAGCGCCGCCGTGCCCTGTCCCGCCATGATCATCGGATGATCGAATGGCGGAATCAGCGTCGCGTGGCTCTCCTTCAGAATGCTCTGCGCGATCGCCTCGCGGCTGTCCGTGAAGCGATTGTAGGTGACAATCCGCGCCCCTTGCGCGCGCGTCGCTTCCATCTTGGATTTCGGCGCGTCCTCGGGCATGACGATCGTCGAAGGCACGCCCACGTGGCGAGCCGCAATTGCGGTGGCCTGCGCGTGATTTCCCGACGAGTACGCCACTACGCCGCCGCCCAGCGATTCGCGCGGCAGCGAGAGCACGAGATTGGCCGCACCGCGGATCTTGAACGCGCCCCCGCGCTGCAGGTTCTCGCACTTGAAATAGACGCGCGTACCGGCTTCCGTGTCGAATCCGGCCGACGTCATCACGGGAGTCTTGCGTGCCAGGGGACGAATTCTTTCCGCCGCCGCGCGCACGTCGTCAGCCTGTATCGCGAGAGCCATCCTTAAGAGTCTAGCGCGCTGAGTTTCGAATCGTGATCGTGAGCCACCCTCGCAATGAAAC
>JAOAPT010000325.1 GCA_025463045.1 Candidatus Solibacter sp. | reverse complement strand
TCGCGACGAAGTCGGACAAACCTCCCGCCCACGAATCACCAGCGTCCGCTTCTATCGCGATCCGCAACTTCCGCCGATAAGTCATACGGAGGCCCCAGATGGACAATCAGTGCATCCTTCAGCTTTGCGACCCGGACGCTCTGGCACCCTTGGACGCAATCCGGCTCGCTCGGCAGGTGTCGCGCGTGGAACCGGACCTGGCGTTGAATTTAGGCGCATTTGTCGGCCACTTGAGCCAGTCGCCCGAAATCGATCGGCGAGCTTTGCGGCGAGCCCTTGAACTCTTGTACGCCGTGTCCGGCGAGCAGGCGTTTTCGCGGATCTGCGAGCGGATGAGCCGCAACGAGAATCCCGTGGTCCGGTCGCTCTTTCGTTGGTTGTGTTACGAGACGCCCCGGCGCATGCGGCGCGCTTACGCCAAAGGATAAGCCAGGCTGTCGAGCAGCCACGCCCGGTTCTCGCGCACATCGTTCGTAAGCCGCGTATACAACTCGTCGCGCTGTTCAAACAACCGGTAGCCCTCGCGCGGACGCAGGTAGCCGCGCGCCTTAGGTTCGCGCGCGAACAGCGCCTCCTCGCCTTCCGCGGCCGCCATTTCCTGATACCGCGCGCGGTTGTCCAGCAGCGCTTTGACCAGGAACGGCATCACCAGCGAGTAATCGCTCTGCATGCTCTCGGTGGTCTGCAGGTACGTGTCCTTATCGACCTTGCCCCAGGTAACAGCCTCGGCCGGCGGACAAGACGAGAGCGAGCCGTCCGTGACCGGCGCGGTCACGATCTGTACGTCGAACGCATAACCGCGTACGTCCTTCAGTCCTAACACCTGCCCCAGCGCCGGTTCCGGCTGAAGGTTGTAGTTCTTCGGTACGCCGCCGCCCAGAATCACCGTCCCGATCGCATGCGCCGGATGATCGAACAAGCCCCACCGGTGGTACGCGCAGGCTTCGAAGACTTCGGCATGCAAATCGAGATCGAAGGCATACTCCGGGATTAGCCCGGCCCGCTGCATGGCCCACAGTTTCATGGAGTTGAGAAACACGCTCCCATCCCCGGGCGCGCCGACGAAGATCGGGATCGCGCGCTCGAAACACGTCGCGAGCAGCCCGGTTTGCACGCCGTTCTGCGCCTCCTTAGCGGCGTAATACTTGCCGAGCAGGTACCGCAGTTCGGTCCCCGTCATCTTCCGCTGGAACTCGGGCCGGGAGAGGACCGCCGTCAGGAAGCGATCCTGATCGAGCAGCACGCCCTCATCGAACGCCATATCCGTCACCCGGATGGTGCCCTCGTCGCGAAGCGCCGCATCATCGCTATTGATCGATACTTCGTGGATCGGCCCGGATTTGTAGGCGTCGAGACTGCGGTGCCCGTCGTGATAGCAGACGGCGTCGGTGGTGCTCAGGTAGGCCACCCATCCGGTTTCGAGCAGCGGGATCAGCCATGTCTGGTGCTGGCCGGAAACCGTCACGGGGCCCGAAATCGCGAGCGTCAGCGGGCATCCGAGCCCGATCGCCTGGTCCAGAATCTGATAGATACGACGAAGGTAAGCGCCGCCGAAGGCCGGCAGGCAATGGAGGAAGAGTTCGTCCATCGTGCGGCACTCGTCGACGCGGCGCGTGCGGACCGTTCGCCGCGGCGTGCCGCAGGGATGGGTATTTTCATGGGACATCCCCTCGAACATAGCACGCACATCGCCGCCAGTTACCGCCAGTTAACCGTGGTGAATGAACCGCGCTTTTCCGTACGTGCTAACTTGTAAGCTCAGTGAACATTCTGTTTATCGGAGACATTTTTGGCGCGCCGGGCCGCCGAATCGTGGCGGACCACGTCGACGACATCATTCGCACCAATAACATCGACCTCGCGATCGCCAATGCCGAGAATGCCGCCGGCGGCTTCGGCATCACCCCATCCATCGCCGAAGACCTGCTCGGCATGGGGTTGGACGTCCTGACCAGCGGCAATCACGTGTGGGACAAACGGGAACTCTACGATTACCTGAACCGGCAGCCGCGCGTCTTGAGGCCGGCCAATTATCCGGATGCCCCGGGCAGCGGCCTGGTAACTGTGCGTTCGCGCAACGGCGTGGAATGCGCGGTCATGAACCTGCAAGGACGGACATATATGCCGGCCACCGATTGCCCTTTTCGCAAGGCGGATGCCCTATTGAGCCAAATCGATCCGGCAGTTAAAGTTAAGTTCGTGGACTTCCATGCCGAAGTGACGAGCGAGAAGATGGCCATGGGCTGGTATCTCGACGGCCGCGTCTCCGCCATGGTCGGCACGCACACGCATGTGCCCACCGCCGACACCCGGATTCTGGCCGGCGGCACGGCCTACCAGACGGACTGCGGAATGACGGGGCCGTACCAATCGGTGATCGGCGTCGATACCGAAACAATTTTGCAGCGCTTCCTCTCCGGACTTCCGGTGCGGATGGAGGCGGCGCGGCATGGGGCGGAGTTGCATGCCGTAATCGTCGATGTCGACGAGACTACCGGCAAGGCGCGCGCCGTAAGGCGGCACGCGATCAACGGAGACTGAACCGATGGACCCTTCCAGCCCGGTTGCGGATCTCACGGCATTTTACGTCCAGGAAATCGGCGCCCTGTTGTTTGGAACGGTCTTTCTCTTTCTATGGCGGCAGTCGCGCGTCGTCTACTTCGGCCTGTGGGCGGTCGCCTGGCTGCTCCGCCTGCTTGCCGCGTTCTTCGGATATGAATTGCTGCGCACGCAGCATCCAGGCTGGCTGGCGCCCTACGCCACCTTCGAGTTTGCTTTTGCCATCGTGCTGGTTTCCGCGGCGCGCGCCGGCTTCGCCTCCGGCATGAAAGACTGGCGCACGGTGCTCCGGCTGATCTCGATTCTGCCGATCTTCGTGGCGCTCGTCTGGGCGGTCGGGCAGTACTCCGGGCTGGGCGCCTATCACGCGTCGAACGCGCTCGTGCTCGGCAGCGTTTACCTCTACAATTTCTTCACTTTGCGCAGGAGCGTCGGGATGGGCGCGCGCTTCTTCCGCTACTCCCTCGTCCTGCTGGCAGCGGCGTTCTTCGAGCACGCAGTCATCTTTTTATACCTGAATAAGACCGATGGCGCCCCGGCGTGGGCGCTCTACCTGCATCACGAAACATACGTCGATTTCGCCCTGCATTGCGTGCTGGCCTTCGCCGCCATGGCCATGTGGAGCGAAAGCCAAATCGACCGTTTTCGCGATCTGATGGGCGAACTGGATCACCTGCGCCGGGAGCGCAAGCACAGCTTCGACCTGGACCGGCTCACCGGCCTTTTCAATCAGGCGGCGCTCGCCCGCCGGCTCGAGGAGTCAGGCGGTTTCGAGGGCGTGGTCGTGGTCTGCGACATGGATAACTTTAAGGATGTGAACGACC
>JAOAPT010000304.1 GCA_025463045.1 Candidatus Solibacter sp. | reverse complement strand
ATCGAGTCCGATGGCACTGTGTCGGACGCGAAAGTAGTTCGCTCGCTCGATCCCGGCCTGGATCAGAGGGCCGTCGAGTGCGTGAAGCTTTGGCGCTACACTCCACTGACGGAATCGGCCGAGCACGTGAAGTTGGTGGTGAACGTACAGGTTCCGTTCCGGCTTCCGTAGGGGCGGAGCGTCGATCGTGACCACCGCTCCCTGACGGTCGCGGCTCGGATTCGAGTGTGTTCTTCGGCGGCGCGAATTGGGGATAGGACCGAGCACCAATCGGAGCCGCGACCGTAAGGGAGCGGTGGTCCCTTGATCGCGTGACCGCTCCCTCGAATCGCGCTACTCGCGCGGGATACCATATCTACATGGACCTTTCCGGAAAAAAGATTGCGATTCTGGTGGACACGCTCTACCAGGAAATGGAAGTTTGGTATCCGCTGTTTCGCTTCCAGGAGGCCGGCGCCACTGTCGTTACGATCGGCGCCAAGGCGGGCGAGACGTACGGCAGCAAACTGGGATATCCCTGCAAAGCACAGCTCTCTTACGATGAGGCAAAGAGCGCGGATTTCGATGGCGTTGTCGTGCCCGGTGGCTACGCGCCCGATCACATTCGCCGGCACGCGAAGGCCAATCAGTTCGTCGCCGATTTGAATGCGCAGGGCAAACTCGTCGCGTCGATCTGTCACGGGCCGTGGGTGCTGTGCTCGGCGCACGGAATGTTGAAGGGGCGCAAGGCCACCAGCTTTTTCGCCATTAAAGATGATGTGATCAACGCGGGCGCGAATTGGGTCGACGCGGAAGTCGTGGTCGATGGCAACCTCGTCACCAGCCGCAAGCCCGAGGATCTGCCCGCCTTCTGCAAGGCGGCGATCCAAGTGATGGCGTCCGTCGCGGTTTAGCTGACTTCAGATCTAGCCGCGGCCGATGAACGGCATCGCGGTGGCCATCACAGTCATGAACTGCACGTTGGCATCGAGCGGCAGTCCGGCCATGTAGACCACCGCGTCCGCCACGTGGCGCACGTCCATGCGCGGCTCAACGGCCATCGTGCCGTTGGCCTGCGGCACGCCGGCCGTCATGCGCTCGGTCATCTCGGTCGCCGCATTTCCAATGTCGATCTGGCCGCACGCGATGTGGTGCGCGCGCCCGTCGAGCGAGATGCACTTCGTCAGGCCGGTGATCGCGTGCTTGGTCGCGGTATACGGCGCGGAGTACGGGCGCGGCACGTGAGCGGAGATCGATCCATTATTAATGATGCGTCCGCCGATGGGGCGCTGCGCCTTCATCATGCGAATCGCTTCCTGCGCGCAGAGGAAAGCGCCCGTGAGATTGACGGCCACCACCGAATTCCACTGCTCGAACGAGAGATCTTCCATCGGCACGGCGGGCGCATTTTTGCCTGCGTTATTGAAGAGCACGTCGAGGCGGCCGAAGCTCTCCTGCACGCGTTCGAAGAGCGCGCGGACGCTCTCGGGATTCGTGACGTCGGCGGGCGCCACCAACATTCCCTCCGCGCCTGACGCGGTGCGCTCCAACTCCGCTTGCCGGCGGCCGGCCAGCGCGACGCGAAATCCGGCCGCAAGGAGAGCGAGCGCCACGGCGCGTCCGATGCCACTTCCCGCGCCGGTGACCAGCGCAGTTTTCTGATTCGTCATGGCTCTCATTTTGCACGAATCGCGGCCGGGGCGGGGTAGAATCTAACGTGACCCGCGTTCTTGTTGTGATGGCGCTCCTAGCTCTGACGGTAGTGGCGCAATCCCAACCGGACCCTCGCCGCGCCGTTCTGCTGCTGCTGCCCGATCCACCGGGCCGTCCGGTTTCCACGCTCGTGCTCGAAGGCGTGCTCTCCACACTCCGCGCGGCGGACCCAAGCCTGGCATTGTCCACCGACTATATTTCGCAGGAAGGGAAGGACCGCCCCGAGTTCGTCGCGCAGCAACTCGCGTGGTATCGCGAGAAGTATCGCAATAAGAAATTCAGCGCGATCATCGTGCTCGGTCCGGAGACGATGCGGATGTTTTTGCGGCTGCGCGACGATCTGTGGCCCGGCGTGCCGGCGATCTTCTGCGGAGGCGGACGCGATAGCACGCGCGTTCTGCAGCAGCAGCCGAACGTCACCGGCTCGGTGCTGCCCGACGAAGTGCTCAGCAACTTTCAGGTGATCCGGCGGATACTTCCGGCGACGAAACACATCGCGATCGTCGGCGGAGCGTCGCAGGTGGATATCACGTACAACGCCCGCGTGCCCGTGCTCGCGCGGCAGGTCTTCCCGGGGATCGACATCATCGACTTGACACGCATGACGCTGGCGGATGTGGAGGCGCGCATCGCGTCGCTGCCGGCCGATACCGCCGTGATGATCTCGAACTTCTTCTACGATCCGGCGGGGCGTCCGGTGTTCCATCCGGAACTGGTGGCAGCGCTCGCGCCGATCACAGGCGCGCCGTTATTCGCGCCCGGCGATAACGCGATGGGAAAAGGTCTGGTCGGCGGACAACTCACGCACTATTCCTGGGTGGGAGCGCGCGCCGCCGACCTCGCACTCCGCGTACTTCGCGGCGAGAGTGCGTCGGCGATCCCGGTCGGAACCGCGCGTGCGTCCTCGCTGCAATTCGATTGGCGGGAGCTCGACCGTTGGAAGATCCCGATCGAGCACCTGCCGCCGGGCAGTGAGATTCTGTATCGCCCGTTTTCGGTTTGGGAGCACTACTGGTGGGCGATTTTGCTGGCGATTGCCGGCGCGGGGCTGGAGTCGATTCTGGTCGCGGTGCTGATCTTCCAGCGCAGGCGCGCGCGCGATACGGAAGCGGCCCGCGTGCAGGCGGAAATGGCGGCGGCGCTCGCGCGGGATGAGATCTCGCACCTCAATCGCGTGGCTTCGCTCGGCGAACTGGCGGCATCGCTCGCGCACGAACTCAATCAGCCGCTCTCCGGAATTCTGAGCAACGCCGAAGCGGCGGCGCGTTTTCTCGACTCGCCCAAGCCCGATCTGGAAGAGATTCGCGCCGCGGTCAGCGACATCCGCGAAGACGACACGCGCGCCAGCCAGATCATCGGACGCATGCGCCAGATGGTGAAAAAGGAGCGCGCGAAATCGGAACCGGTTGACGTCAACACCGCGGTGCGCGATGTGCTCAGCCTGCTGCGCAGCGCTGCCGGCCTGCGCAATGTCGCGCTCGAATTCGAACCGGCGGCCGACCTGATGGCGGCGCTTACCGACACGGTGCAGCTTCGCCAGGTGATCATGAACCTGGTGATGAATGCGATGGA
>JAOAPT010000195.1 GCA_025463045.1 Candidatus Solibacter sp. | reverse complement strand
GATTGGTTTACTGCTCTGTCTGCCGATGCTGGCGGACTGGCGATGGGAAGGCCGCGACGAAGTGCGGCGAGCGCGGCTGGAGGCAATGCGCGAAACGTCGCGCGCACGGAGCGAGGCTCGCCGTTCGGTGGCCGAAGCGCGGCGCGAGTTGTACCAGGCTCGCGCAGAGGCGCGGCAGGAGATGTACCGGGCTCAGAGGGATTTCAGTCGCGAGATGCGCCAGGCTCGCGACGAGGTCCGGCGCGAAATGCGCGAAGCGGGCCGCGAGATGGGGCGCGCCTTCCGCGATTGGCGATAAGGCAAGCGATCGTTCTTATTTCTTCCGTTGAAAGGCGAGCCCGAGTCCGAGCCCGTGAGGGAGCGGTCGTCGCTCGTCAAGTGCGCAACGCTTCATTGAAGAACACACTCCTATCGGAGCCGCGACGGTTACGGAGCGGTGGTCACGCGACCACCGCTTCCTGACGGTCGCGGCTCGGATTGGGGGCTCGATCCTTCATAGGACCATGAACACTCCCTGCGTCTTCGATGTCTCTTGACCGGCGACAAACGACGATCGCCTATCCCATCCTAGTCGCCCATCAAATAACGATCGATTCCCGCTGCCGCCTTGCGCCCCTCAGCGATCGCCCAGACCACGAGCGACTGACCGCGCCGGATATCTCCCGCCGCGAAGACGCCGGGGACGCTCGACATGTAGTCGGCATTCGCGTGCACGTTGCCGCGAAGATCGAGTTCCACGCCAAGTTCGTCGATCAGACCGTTCTTCACCGGGCCCGTAAAGCCCATCGCGAGGAGGACGAGGTCGCAATCCAGAGTGAACTCCGATCCCGCGATCGCCTCGAACTTCGGCGGGGCGTTCACGCGCACCGCATGCAAGTGCTTCACGTTGCCATCGGCGTCGCCCGAGAAGCTCACGGTATTGACGCTCCAATCGCGCGTGCCGCCTTCTTCGTGCGAGCTTTCGACGCGCAACTGCATCGGCCACAAAGGCCACGGCGTGGCGGGCGAGCGCGTATCCGGCGGTTTGGGCATCAGCTCGAATTGCGTGACGGAAAGCGCGCCCTGTCGATGGCTGGTGCCGAGGCAATCGGCGCCGGTGTCGCCGCCGCCGATGATGATCACGTGCTTGCCGGTGGCGAGAATCTGGTTGGCCACCGCATCGCCTTCGCACACCCGATTCTGCTGCGGCAGGAATTCCATCGCGAAGTGAATGCCCTTCAGTCCGCGTCCCGGAACGTCCAGGTTGCGCGGCTGTTCGGCGCCGCCGGCGAGCAGGATGGCGTCGAATTCCCGGCGTAGATCCTCCACCGGGATATTGCCGCCGACGTGGGCGTTCGTCTCGAACTTCACCCCTTCGGCGCGCATCTGTTCCAGGCGGCGATCGATGAGGTGCTTCTCCATCTTGAAATTCGGAATGCCGTAGCGCAGCAGGCCGCCGACGCGATCGTTCTTTTCGAAAACCGTCACGTCGTGGCCGGCACGCGCGAGTTGCTGCGCGGCGGCGAGTCCCGCGGGACCCGAACCGATCACGGCGACGCGCCTGCCGGTCTTCCGCTCAGCAGGCTCGGGGCGAATGAAACCCTCATCGAACGCGCGGTCGATAATCGTTTTTTCAATCTGCTTGATGGTGACCGGCGGTTCGTTGATGCCGAGCACGCAGGAGGCTTCGCACGGTGCGGGACAGATGCGGCCGGTGAACTCGGGGAAGTTGTTGGTGGCGTGCAACTGGCGCACCGCTTCCTTCCAGTGCCCGTGATAAACCAGGTCGTTCCAATCGGGAATCAGATTGGTGAGCGGACAGCCGGTGTGGCAGAACGGGACGCCGCAATCCATGCAGCGGGCGCCCTGCGTCATCACGCTTTCTTCGGGGAACGGGTTGTAGATTTCGAACCAGTCCTTGATGCGCGCCGCTGGCTCGCGGCGCGTCGGCACTTCGCGAGTGTATTCGAGGAAGCCGGTAGCTTTACCCACGGGCCACCTCCACACCCGCCGCGGCCTGCTGCTTCGCGGCGGCTGCCTTATTGAGAACCTTGCGGTATTCCTGCGGGAAGACCTTGATGAATTTCGGCAGCATACTCTCCCAGTTTTCGAGCACCCATTTGCCGCGCGAACTGCCGGTGGCCTCGACATGGCTCGAGATCATCCGGAACAGCAGATCGGCATCCTCCACCGGCACAGCCTCCAGATCGACGGCGGCGGTGTTGCAGCGCTTCGCGGCGAAATCGCCCTTCTCATCGAGCACGTAGGCGAGTCCGCCGCTCATGCCCGCGGCGAAGTTACGGCCGCACTTGCCGAGCACGACGACGATGCCGCCGGTCATATATTCGCAGCCGTGATCGCCGAGCCCCTCGACGACCGCGCGCGCTCCCGAATTGCGAACCGCGAAACGCTCGCCGGCCATGCCGTTGAAGTACGCTTCGCCGCTCGTGGCGCCGTAAAGCACCACGTTGCCGATCAGGATGTTCTCTTCCGGCTGGAACGTCGCGGTGCGCGGCGGGTAGACCATCAGGCGTCCGCCGGAGAGTCCCTTGCCGACGTAATCGTTGGCGTCGCCTTCGAGTTCGAGCGTGACGCCTTTCGCGAGGAAGGCGCCGAAGCTCTGCCCCGCGCTGCCGGAGAATTTGAAGTGGATGGTATTGTCGGGCAGCCCGGCGGAGCCATGCCTGCGCGCGATTTCACCGCTCAGCATCGCGCCGACGGTCCGGTGGACGTTGCGGATCGGCAGCCTGATCTCGATCGGTGTGCCGTTCTCGATGGAGTCGCGGGCGTGATCGATCAGCTTGTAATCGAGCGCTTCGGAGAGGCCGTGATCCTGCGCCTGCACACAGCGGCGCGCGATGCGGCTCGGCATCTGCGGGTAGTAGAGGATCGCCGAAAGATCGATGCCCTTCGCCTTCCAGTGATCGTTGGCCGCTCGCACGTCGAGCATATCGACGCGGCCCACCATTTCGTCGAAGCGGCGGAAACCCATCTGCGCCATATAGGCGCGCACCTGCTCGGCAAGGAAGAAGAAGAAATTGATGACGTTCTCGGGAGTGCCCTGGAACTTGGCACGGAGCGCGGGATCCTGCGTGGCGATCCCGACCGGGCAAGTATTCAGGTGGCACTTGCGCATCATGATGCAGCCCATGGCGACCAGCGGAGCCGTGGAGAAACCGAACTCCTCCGCGCCGAGCAGTGCGGCGATCGTGATGTCGCGGCCGGTCTGAAGTTTGCCGTCGGTCTGCAGGCGGACGCGTCCGCGAAGGTCGTTCATCACGAGCACCTGATGCGCCTCGGCCAGCCCGAGTTCCCAGGGAGCGCCCGCATGCTTGATGGAGCTGAGCGGACTCGCGCCCGTGCCGCCGCTATCGCCGGAGATCAGCACGACATCGGCATGCGCCTTGGCGACACCCGCGGCGACCGTGCCGACACCGACCTCGGCGACGAGCTTCACGGAAATGCGCGCGCGCGGATTGACGTTCTTCAAATCGTAAATCAACTGCGCGAGATCTTCGATGGAGTAGATATCGTGATGCGGTGGCGGCGAAATCAGGCCGACGCCGGGCGTGGAGTGGCGCACGCGCGCGATAGTCTCATCGACCTTGTGGCCGGGAAGTTGTCCGCCCTCGCCGGGTTTGGCGCCCTGCGCCATCTTGATCTGCAGCTCGTCCGCATTGATCAGATAGTTGGTCGTCACGCCGAAGCGGGCGCTCGCCACCTGCTTGATCGCGCTGCGCCTTTCGGTGCCGAAGCGCGCCTCGTCTTCCCCGCCCTCCCCGGTGTTGCACTTACCGCCGATGCGGTTCATCGCGATGGCGAGCGTTTCGTGCGCTTCCTTCGAAATCGATCCGTAGCTCATCGCGCCGGTAGCGAAGCGCTTTACGATTTCCTTCGCCGGCTCCACTTCTTCGAGCGGCACGGGTTCGGCGGCGTGTTTCAGTTCGAGCATGCCGCGCAAGGTGCTGAACTGGCGCGATTGCTTGTCGAGCAGGTCCGTGTATTCCTGGAAATTGCTGAAGCTATCCTGGCGGACGGCCTGCTGAAGCTTCTGGATCGTCTGCGGATTGTAGAGGTGATATTCGCCGTTGGCGCGCCAGTGGTAGTTGCCGCTGATGCCGAGTTCGGTATCGAAATCGGTCTGCGGTGCGAAGGCATAGCGGTGTTTGAGAATCGCCTCTTCGGCCAGCACGCCGAGCCCGACGCCCTCGATGCGGCTGGAAGTCCCCGTGAAATACTTCTCGACGAGCGCCTTGCTGAGTCCGATGGCTTCGAAGACCTGCGCGCCGCGATAGCTTTGCAGGGTCGAGATTCCCATTTTGCTGAAAGTCTTCAGCAATCCTTTATTGACGCTCTTGATGTAGTTGTAGACCGCCTTCTCATCGGGCCCGACGGTCTCAAGCGCCAGGTACGGATTGACGGCGCTCGCGCCGTAGCCGATCAGCAGCGCGAAGTGCATCACCTCGCGCGGCTCGCCGCTTTCGATAATCAGCGCGCACTGCGTACGAGTCTCTTCGCGCACCAGGTGATTGTGGACCGCGGTGAGCGCGAGCAGACTGGGAATCGGCGCGTAGTCCTGATCGACGCCGCGGTCGGAGAGGATGAGCAGCGTGTAGCCCGATTGAATCGCCAGCGAAGCGCGGCGGCAGAGTTGGGTGAGCGCGCGCTCCAGGCCCTTGGCGCCATCTTCCACGGCGAAGAGCGTGGGCAGCGTGCTCGCCAGGAAATCGCCCTGGCTCACGCGGCGGAGTTTCTCCAGATCGCGATTGCTCAGGATCGGGTGCGGCAGTTTCAGCGTGTGGCAGTGCTGCGCGGTCTCGGCGAGAATGTTGCGCTCCGTGCCGATGTAGCTGGTGAGCGACATGACCATCTCTTCGCGGATCGGATCGATCGGCGGATTGGTGACCTGCGCGAAGAGCTGTTTGAAGTAGTGGAACAGCGGCTGCGGCTTGTCGGAAAGACAGGCAAGCGGCGTATCGGTACCCATCGAGCCGATCGGCTCTTCGCCCTTCTCGGCCATCGGCGCGAGAATCATGCGGATATCTTCGTCCGTGTACCCGAAGGCGCGCTGCCGGCTGATCAGCGTGTGTTGATCGGTCCCGTGCTCCCGCGGCGGGTCGGCGAGCTGGTCGAGCGTGATCTGATTTTCCTTGATCCAGAGCTGATACGGATTGCGGCCGTACAGCGAGCGCTTGAGCTCCTGA
>JAOAPT010000193.1 GCA_025463045.1 Candidatus Solibacter sp. | reverse complement strand
TCACCACCGCCGACCTGATCGAATTTCAGTTTCAGAACTATACCCTGCACATCACCAGGGGCAACGGCATCAAGGTGGATGGAACCGATACCGGCCTGGTCTTCACCGCCGGCGCCGCGCCGAACCTGCTGATTGCGAGCGCGCAGGGCCTTCAGCCGCCGGTGAATTTCGACCTGCTGAATCCGATGGGGCTGCCATTGATCGTGCCCGACACCCCGGGAGTCTTTTCGTTCGCGATCACCACCGATCACTCCGGCCTGGACGACCTGGATGTGGGCCTGCGCTATTTCATGACCTCGGCGGACGACCCCGAGTATGCCGATACCCTTCGGTATCCCGTGTTCGACCTGACTCCGCTGACCGACGGTTTGCCCGGTGCTTCGAGCGACGCGACGCAGCTTCAGTTCAACGCGGTGTTCGATCCCGTGGATCAGCTCAACGGGGACCGTACGTATCTGACGATAGCGAGCCTGACGGTAGCGAGTCCCGCCGCGGGAGAAGCGGCGGCAACGGCGATTCGTTCGTACTATCTGAATCCGGTCGGGCAGCCGCTGCGTGTCGCGCCGGCCGCGACCGCCAAGTTGATCTTCAACACGGTGGTGCAGTATGTCCCCGGCGAGTTTCCTGTGCCGCAGCCTTACTACATGGTCCCGGCGGGAGACTTCGCGATCACTGCTCCGCCTGCGATCGGCGGCGCGGCCGGCCTCGTGACGGCGAACGTCATGTGCGGTGTGTCGGCGGTCGAGTATGTACAACTTGCGGACAGCGCAGCCAATACCCTCACGTTTTCGCCGAACTGCAACGCGTTCTCCGCCGCGGCGTATTCCGTGGATCCGAAAACGCAGCAGACGAAGGTGCAGTTCAGCCCGTTGAATAACTTTGCGCAGACTTCCTGGGCATGGCTCACCTCTTCGGGTGGGTCTCTGCCGTACTACGCCCAGCCGGATACCTCGGTCTTGTTTGTCCCGCCGGCGAGCTCGAAGACCGCGGGCGATTCGAGTGGCGCTCCGGCTTTCCTCAACTATGGGGCGATGCAGGCGGGCGTGCTCAGCGGAGGTCCGACAGCCGCCGAAGGCGCCACCGGCTTCCCGATGGTGCCCTACAGCGGAATTCAAGGGGACGCGCCGGACATTTTCCAACAGCTGGAATTACAGGTCCTGAGTCCCACGCGACGTAGTCAGATTCCCTCCGCGGGGCAAAATGCTCCGCGCGCGCTCGGCGCCGACGTCGCTTCCACACAGGGCACAACTCCCCAGGGTTTGCTGCTGGAACTGGAAGGGAATGCATGGCAGTCGCTCACGCTCGCGCAATCCTCGCTCACTGCCGCCGCCTTCCCCACCGTGAACCCTCCGGCGGGCGGGTATGCGCCGGTCTACAGCACGGATACGAGCGGGGGATCGCCCCTGTACGAGCAGGCGCTGTTGCTTTACGATGTCAGCGGATCGTTGCAGGCCGCGCTTCAGAGCAACGTTGTTTTTCTGGTCGCTTCCAGCGGGTCGGACTTCTTGAAGTGCTGCTCGGTTCCGTACGTGGTCACGCAGTTGGTTCTGGATGAATTGGCGAAGCAGGCGAATATCCCTCAGGCCACAATCGCCAAGCTCAATCCGCTCCTCAATAACAGCTACACCGGTGCAGCGTTCCTGAGCGCTTTGCAGGCGTTGCTTTCAGCCGACGAATTCAAGCAATACGGCCAGACCATCGCCGAGTACAGCGCCGCTTTCCAGTTCGTGGTGCAAGGCTTCGAATTCGACATGTCGCCCTACTTATGGGATCGCAACGGCACCATGTTGCTATTCAAGTTCCAGAACCAGACCCTGGGCGATCTCATCAACGACGTGAACACGTGGTCCTACGCGTCGGAGTTCAACGACAACCCGCAGGCGACGCAGACGACCCTCGCCAAATACATTCAGACGGCCCGGGACAGCAAGGATACCGACATGCAAAACTTCATCACCAGCATCGTCGACAATCCGAACTGGAGTGGGATCCTGGCCATCAATGTTCAGGTGCCGCTCACCGGACTGCCGCCGCAGTTGCAGGGGCTGGCGGCGGGGATCGATCCGGCGCTGTTCCAAGCGCACCACATCGCTTCTACCGTGACCCCGGTTGTTGTCAACAGCGGCGAACTCGTGGCGAAGCCCAGCTCCGTCTCGGGCTTGATCAACTATCCAGACCAGGGGCCGATCACCGACACGGAATCCGACTACCAATACAAAGTACGAACGCTCAAGATGGTGCTCGAGAACTCAGCCATAACAGATTTCTCCAGCGTCGTGGAACTGCTGATCAACAAGCTGTTCGGGGACGCGACCAGCCTGGTGGGTTCGCAAAATAGCGTCATCGACTTCAACGGCATATACCAGCAGCAGGGATCACAAGGAACCTATCTGTTCGTCAACAACTCGCGAAACGCTTTCCAGATGAGCAGCGGTGTGCTGAATCAGATCGTGATCAGCGCGGCACAATTCGTCACCACCGGCACGGACGGGGAGCAGGTGAAGAGCAAGTTCCTGTTCTCCGGGTTTATCGATTTCCTGGCGCTACCCGCGTTCGACGCGTTTTCCTTTGGAGACGATGCCGGCCAGGGCGGACTTTCCTTCGGCAATCTGTCCGTCGACCTCTCCTTCAATGCCGTCATCCCGACGTACAAGACGTTTACCTTCGACGCCGCGAACGTCACGCTCGATACCGGTACCAGCGTGGCGCGCTCCGGCAGCCTCTATTCCCATTTCCCGCTCAAGCTGACCGCGTTGAGCAGTGGAGACTCGACGAACACTCCGGCGAAATCGAACTTCATGCCGGTGGGCACGCCGCTCTCGAGCGGCGGACTCGGCAGCACCTGGTATGGGCTTACCTTCTCCCTCAATCTTGGGACGCCGGGAGCGTTGGCGGCGGCGGTGGGCTTCAACGCGGGCTTCATCGTGGCATGGTCGCCCGGCGGAAGTTCCACCCAGCAGAGTCTCTTTATCGGGCTTTCGCTGCCCGGCGTCAAGGGCGGCGAGCGCGCCATCACGCTACAGGGCGTGATCAAGCTGACCTTCGGCGATATTTTGTTCACAGCCAACGGAGACAGCTACATTCTTCAGCTTCGGAATATCGCGCTGAAGATCCTGCTGCTGACGATTCCTCCGTCGGGGCAAACCAATATCATTCTGTTCGGTGATCCCGCGGGAGCCGATCGCGACACCCTGGGCT
>JAOAPT010000169.1 GCA_025463045.1 Candidatus Solibacter sp. | reverse complement strand
AGATTGTAGATGCGCACCGCGCCGCCGTGCGCGAGCGGAAATGGGAAGTACGGGGAGAGCACGGCGACGCGCCGGCGTCCCTCGTTACAGGCGCGCCCCTGCAACACGCGATAGCCCTTCGGCACGATGGAGTGCTCGCGCTTGCGCCACGGCCACCACCATGGGCGCAGATAAATGAGATCGAGCGGCACGCCGCGCCAGAAGAGCAGCGACGCGAGATTCAAGCGGAGGTGATGGCGTTCGAGGCGCGAGTTGTACGCGAGGATCTTATGCGGTGCGATGCGATACGCTGCGCGACGCAGCGCGTTTGGTTCGCGCGTGAGCATCACGGGCGCGAGGCCGATCCGGTAGGGCTTCAGCTCTTTGCGCAGCGACGGCCAGTTTTCTTCGGTGGCAACGAACACGCGACGGTCCGGCAGGAGCGCGCGCACTTCGTCGACCATGCGGGCACACAGTTCCGGATCGCCACTGCAGAACGCGACGACCACGACTTCGGAGCCCTTGCCGAGCAGCCGGAAGAGCCACTCCTTCATCGCGTGGACCTCGTGAACCACAGCACGGCGCACGCGAGCAGCGGTGTGAACGCGATCGCCTCGATCACCGGCGTGTAGCCCTGATGATCGATGATGCGCCCAACGGTGAGTCCGAGCAGAACGGAGATCAGGCCGTAGCTCGAAACCAGCGCGGAGATCGCGAAGCCGGCCGGCGCGGCGCCGAAGACATCCAGCGGGAGCGTGTACATGTTCACGCTGAAGGCCGCGACTGCGAGGATGCTGAGCGAGATTCCGGCCGACGTCCACGCGGGCGAGGGCGCCCAGGGAATCGCGGTGGTCGCGAGGCAGATGATGCTCGCTGCGAGGCAGACGCGGAAGCGCGCCGCGGGCGCAGGCACGCCGCGTACGATGAAGCGGAGCGAGAGCCAGCCGCCCGCAAAGCCGCCGACGGCCGCGAAGACCGGCGGAATCCACACGTACCAGATGGCCTGTTTCAGCGTGAGCCCGTGCGCCGACTCGAGGTAGAGCGGGGTCCAGTTGAACCAGAGATAGTAGCCCATCATGCTGAGCGCGTTGGCCGCCATGAAGATCCACAGGCGGCGATCGCGCAGCATCGCAGCGCCCGCGCCCGCCTGTTGTTTGGGCGCTTCCACCGCCGGCACGCGGCGTGCCGCCCAGTGCCACACGGGAATCCACGCGAGCCCGAGCACGCCGGTGACGATGAACGCGTGCCGCCAGCCGTAGTGCAGCGCGATCCACGTGGCCAGCAAGGGCGCGATGATCTGCCCCAGACTCACGGCCGCCTGATTGACTCCGTTGCCGAGCGCGCGCTCGCCGGGCAGCAGATATTTGTGGATCGCCTTGCCGGCGGCCGGAATGCCCGGAGACTCCGCGAGGCCGAGTATCGCGCGACAGCCCACGAGGCTGCCGAGTCCGCGCGTAAATCCGGTCGCGATGCCGGCGACCGACCACAGACCGACCGCCAGGCTGATCACCAGATTCAAGCCGAAGCGATCAATCAACATGCCGGCGAACGGCGCACCCACTGTGTACGTCAGATTGAATGCGGCAGTGATCCAACCGTACTGTTCGTTGTTGAGTCCGAATTCCTGCTTGAGCGGCAGCGCGAGCGCGGCGAGCGTGGCGCGATCGAGAATGTTAATCGCGGTGGAAAGCACGAAGACGGTGAGCACGAGCCAGCGATAGCGCGCGGCGCCGGAATCGTCGCTCACTGGAAGTCGATGGTCGCCACTTCACCCGCCGTGGCCAGCTTGGAATTTGCCTTGCCGAAGTACTCCACCGTGATCTTGCGGGCCTTCTGCACTCCGCAGCCGAGCGTGACTTCGCCGTTTCCGGTGTAGGCCACTTTGGCCGGCTCGGCGATCAGCAGTTTCACGATCTTGCGGTCTTCGCCTTCGATCGAAAGCACGGCCTGCTGCCTCGGCAGGCAATCGACGCGCTTCAACGTCCCGCTGATTTTGCCAGACGGCTTCGGCCCTTCCCACCACGGCACGGGCTTCTCGCCGGTGGAAGGCGCGCCTTCGCTGAATTTGTTCTCGGCCTTATGCAGTTCGGCGCGCGCTTCGGTTTTCAGGCGCTCGATTTCGCGGGCCTTCTCCTCGGCCTCGCGGCGCTTCTCGGCTTCTTCGTAATCGAGGCGCTGCTGTTCGATCACCATGCGCTTCTGCCGCATCTGCTCGCGGAGCGCGGGGTCGGTCGCGGACTGCTCGCCGCTGCGCCAGGCCTTTGCGGCCTCGCCGTAGTTGTGGTCGGCGAGGTACGTTTCGGCGAGCGAGCGCCAGTATTCGGGATTGCGCGGATCGCGCTCCGCTGCCGCCTTCCAGTGCATCAGACGTTTGCGCGGGTCGGTGTCGCGCTTCGCCATCAGGGCGAACGGCTCGTCGAGTTTGGGATTGATCCCCGCCGCTTTCAGCAGCGCCTCCTCCGCCTTCGCGTCGTTCGGTTCGAGCTTGGCGTACTCGATGTAGCAGCGCGCGCTCGTGCTCTGCGCCTGCACGGCGTCGGAGAAGTAGCGGCGGGCGTCGTCGGTGCGGCGTTCGCGGAGGGCGAGCAAGCCGAGGCCCTCCTCGGCCTCCGCGACCTTCTCGTGCGCCTGCAGGAGTTTCTGATACTCGGCGGCAGATTGCGGACCGGCCAGCAGATCTGCGCGCGCCAATCGCGCTTCGACGTCGGAGACCTGACGCTCCGGAAAATCGTTCTCCGCCATCGGACGGCTGGATAGCGACGTGGGCTGGAAATTGCCCGCGGCGAAATGCTGCTTGGCCTGCGCCTCGACCTCCGCGACGGACTTGCCGAACGCGTTGCGATACGCCGGATCGTCGGCGACGCCGTGGCGAAGGTTGTAGAGCAGGACGCGGATCTTGCCGAAGTAATCCGGGTCGACCACCATGAGATGAATGCGCGCCCAATCGAGATCGGGCTTCGCGGGCGGTTTGCCGGCGACGATGCGGATGCCGTTCACTTCGAAGGTGGAGAAGAACGAGATCAATCCACGCTCGAAGGCGGGCGGCATTTGCGTGGAGTTGCTCTTCAGGAAAAGACGCGTGAGCGCCTCATAAATCTGCGACGTGACTGGTGTTTTTTCGCCGAGGACGAGCGAATAGCGGTCGCGACCTTCAGCGAACGGGGCGGGCGATGACCAGCCGCTCGGGTTCTTGAAAATCATGATGCGCACGGGCAGCGGCGTGGCGAGTTCGGGCTCGCCGAGAATCTGTCCGAGGGCGGCGCGGAACTGTTCGAAACGGACCATGGTTTCGCGCCCGCTGCGCGCGCCGGCGTCGGTCATGACTTCGTACGGACCGCGGGTGAACTTCACCCAGTGGTCGTCCGCGGCGAGAAGACACGGGAGCATCGAGAGCCAAAGCAGCCGGCGCATACCACTTCATTATCACGCTAGAGACGCGGAGGCGTGGTCACCACTACGGCGCGCGCCGCCGTCTCGGACAATCCGCGGTAGGAGTGCGGCTCCGACGAATCGAAGTACACGCTGTCGCCGGGTTCGAGCGCGTGGTCCTCGCCTTCGAAGCGGAGGGCGAGCGAGCCCTCGAGGACGAAGATCAATTCCGCCATCGTGAAAATGCTCCTGCACTTCGGCGGCGGTGCGCGGCGGAAACTCGGCGACGTAGGCCTGCATGCCCTTGCCTTGCGCGGCGAAGGCGAGGCACTCGAAAAAGTAGGCAGGCTTGGGGGAATCGGCGCGATCGGGAAATCGCAGGCGCTCGGCGCCGCGGACGAGCGCGAAGGTCTTCTGGCCGCGGCGATTGCCGAAGAAATGATCGAGGCTGACATCGAAAAACATGGAGATGCGCGCGAGGGTGGCGAGGGTCGGCACGAACTTGCCGTTCTCGAGTTGCGAGAGCATGGAGGCGGAGAGTCCCGTGTGCTTGCCGAGATCGACGAGCGCGATTTTCTTGCGCAGGCGGCGTTGGCGGAGCCTGCGGCCAATCTCGTACGCGGAGAGGACGCGGCCGATGGTCTCCTCGCTGCCTTCGGCGTTTTCCACGCTCATATTAGTGGTACTAAAATCAATGGGCTCTATTTTATCGCCACTGAATGCATATTCGTCCATCACTTAAACATTTCGCCGATTCCCTGTTAGACGCGGCGTGCGCGCTTCCTATGTATATGGATGCTCCGGCGCCTGGGGGAGAGCGCGCGTGCTTCGAACTCCGCGACGGCGCGGACTCGCCCGAGCAGGGCTTCAGCCGCCGCGAAATGACGGACCCGGTGCAGCGCGAGATCGGGCGGATCCCACCTCTGTTGCGGCGGGCGCTCGTGCTGCGGGAAGTGAATCGGCTGCCGATGCCGGAGGTCGCGGAGGAGCTCGGGATTTCGCTGGCGGCGGCGAAGTCGCGGCTGCTGCGGGCGCGGCACGAGTTGCGGAGTCGTTTGCGAAAGTACCGCGGAATGGGGCGGCGAGTCAGTCTTACTGCGTAGGAGAAGATTTGCTAGAATGGGTTGGTCGCGTGGCGCTATCGTCTAACGGTTAGGACAGAGCCCTCTCAAGGCTTAAATACGGGTTCGATTCCCGTTAGCGCTACCAAAAAAGCCAACAAAGTTGATAGTGCGGTGATACTGCGGTGGGAACGTTTTTCAATTCGTCTCCCCCTTTTCGCCCTGCAATTCTTCCCATTTCTTCGCCAAGCTCCCCCGCCCAGGCACCGCATGTGTATAGATGCCGAGAGTGGTCGCCGCGTTGTCGTGCCCCATCCGAGCCTTAGCGAATATTGTCCGCGTCGCCCGAGAACTTGGCGGTGTCCAGGAGTTGAAATGTGCCGGCGCCAAACAGCTTCGCAGTCGCGCAGGCTACGAACAGCCTATTCGTTTGACGCGTCGTAATAAAGACCCTGACGCTCTGCGAGGTCGGAGAGCGTGCGAAGACGCTTCCCGGTCTGCACGTCAATGATTTCGACGGTGTGATTTCCGAGTGCGGCCATGAACAGACGTTGGCCTTTCAGATCAGCGCTGAAATGATCGATGCGCCCGTTGACATTGGAGAGATCGATGTGGGCCTCCAACGCCAGCGCTCTTGGATCTTGCTCCTACACCACGCCTACCAGGAGAAGCACAGGCAGGGCGGTCTGCTTCATAATCCGAAGGTACAGGTATTTTCTGAAGACTCCCTGAGTGAACCGCTTTGATGACGTTGACGCGCGATGGCCGCCTTCTCTTCCTGACACGGTTCGTGCGCCTGTTTTCTTACGGCATGCTGGCAGTGGTCCTGGTCTTCTATTTGACGGGCCTTGGGCTGAGCGAGTCGCAGACCGGCTTGCTGCTGACTTTGACGCTGGTCGGCGACACCGCAATCTCCCTGCTCCTGACTACCCAGGCGGACCGGATTGGACGGCGTAAAATGCTCATTGCGGGCTCGGTTCTGATGTCCGCCGCGGGACTGGCCTTTGCCTTCACGAACAACTTCATGCTCTTGGTTGTGGCGGGTACAATCGGAGTGATCAGTCCAAGCGGCAACGAAGTCGGTCCATTCTTGCCCATTGAACAGGCTGCGCTGTCGGAGGTGATTCCCAGCCGCACCCGTACCAGCGCTTTTGCGTGGTATTCGCTCACCGGCTCGATGGCAACTGCGGCTGGCTCTCTCTTCGCAGGCGTCCTGACTGATTCGCTAACAAAATCGGCCGCTACTCCGATCTCTGGCGAGCGGACAGTTGTTCTTGTCTACGCCGCGATGGGCGCCGTGCTCGGTGTGATCTTCGGCATGCTGTCGCCCGGTACTGAAGTCCATCGAACTTCGGACACTCCATCGAAGATGAAGAACCTGTTGGGTATCGGCGCCTCGCGTGGGGTGGTCCTGCGGCTTTGCGGCCTCTTCGCTCTGGACGCGTTTGGAGGCGGTTTCGTGGTGCAGAGCTTTGCCGCCTACTGGTTCTATCTTCGTTTCGGGGTTAACCCGGCGACGTTGGGAGGAATTTTTTTCGGGGCGAATGTGCTGGCGGGGATTTCGTCACTGCTCGCGACGCGCCTTGCCTCGCGAATCGGCCTTGTTCGAACGATGGTGTTCACGCACTTACCTTCCAATGTGCTCCTGATCCTCGTGCCGTTGATGCCCAATCTCCGACTCGCTATCCTGGTGCTGCTTCTTAGGTTCAGTATCTCCCAGATGGACGTGCCGACCCGGCAGTCTTATACGATGGCCGTGGTCGCTCCCGAGGAACGGTCCGCCGCAGCGGGCATCACCGGCGTAGCGCGAACAACCGGTGCAGCAATCGCTCCGTTATTTGTCGGGCTGCTTTTTTCCAAACCAAACCTCATCAACCTACCGTTCTTCATCGCAGGAACGCTGAAGATTGCGTACGACCTGCTGCTCTATCGCGGATTCGTGGACCATCAGCCGGCCGAGGAAAAGTAGACCCTATTTAGCCCCGTAGCTAAAATCATCGAACAACGTCACGCTGTCAGCCTTGGTCCAAACACCCACTTTGCCGGCATCCTTGAACGTGGCATCATCCCATTCGATGGCCTTCTTCCCGTCCAGAATGACCGTGAAGTGGTTGCCTTGAAAGTCCACGCGCAAGGTGTGCCAGGCATTGGAAGCGACCTTCATTTCGGCCCGCTTCTTCTCTGTCCGGCGTCCGTTGACGGTGTGGTAAATGGTGACGTTGCCCTCAAGGGCATTGGCCCGAGCGACGTAGTAGTTGTTTGAGTCCTTAGCTCGCCAGACTACCCCGCCGGCCTGATCCTCTTTGCCCGAAATCGGTTTGAATTTCACCTCTACGAAGCCATCCTTGAGACCCGTGTCATCCTTGAGGCAGATCGGGTATGTGGCTTCACCCGACTGCTTGAGGACATTTGGTTTGCTTGTTGCGGAGTCATCCCGCTCGATCGTCCATTTGGGATTACCGCTGCCGGTCTTGGTAGCGGTCCAACCGGGCGGCGGTGCCCCGGTCGCGAAGTTATCAAAGTTGACCGTTTGAGCGAATGCGGCGCTGACTAACAGCGTGGCGACAAGCGCGATCATTAGTGTCGTCGTCATCGGAATATCCCTCCTAGAAACACAGACGAACCGTAAGCCGCAATCTCCCCGATGGATTGCGGCCACCGGTTTGCCAAAAATGGCGAGCTCAAGTTCCCGACGTAGCCCGAAAAGTTCACGCGATTGAGGACGTTGAACGCGTCCAGCGCGGGGGTCAGCGCCGGCCCCTTTTCTTTCTTCGAACCCGACAGAAATAAATCGCGCGAGGCGCGAAGATCGATGTCCAGGTAACCTGGTCCCTGCAAACTGTTGCGCGGTATGCCGGCCGGACGATCGTTTGCCAATCCGTCGTGGTTGTCGTCGCGGCCGGTTGTGACTCTATATGGAGTCCCACTATTGAGCGCAACAGCGACTCCGACATTGAGCCCAGGGCCGGAGTCGCCACCAGCGTAACGCCGCCCGTCCCAACCAGGCCCGCATTTAGAAATCGCGACATCATCGCCCCGTAATCCTGGTCGAAGACGGGAAGCTTTTCCATGAGGTCCTGATTCACGGCGATGGCATTCAGGTTTTCGCTGCTCTCCGTGCTTACTTGAGCGGCTCCCTCCTCCACCGTCACTCCCCCTCGGCGCTCGGCTAGCATCAGGACAATTCGCGACTGACCAAGCGGCCGCAATCCGACATTGACGCGAGAAACAGCGGAACGGAATCCCGGCTGTTGGACATCAATTTCGTAATCGCCGAACCCACGGATTCAAATTGGTTTACCAGTAACGTCTGACCTGGTTTCCCGCCAAATGCCATAACCCCTCTGCCTAGGGCCTATATTCGCCCCTGGAACGCTCGCGCCGGAGGGATCCTCGGCCAGACCATTGATCAGGACTGGCCCACTTTGCGCCGACGCCGGAGACATGTAATCAAGACGAACAGAACTCGTGCCGAATTTCGCATAGGACCCGAACGGTCTATTCTACCGGCGCAACCTGAGAATTAGCTGAACGCCAAAGGCACGCGGATCTCGAAAGTAGATCCTTTGCCAAGCTCACTCTGCACCGAGATAGAGCCACCGTGCACATCGACGATACACTTGGCGATCGATAAGCCCAACCCGGCGCCACCCAGCTCGCGGGATCGAGCCTTGTCGGTCCGCCAGAACCGGTCAAAAACGTGGGACACGTCCTGAGCCTCGATGCCTATGCCGGTGTCGGAAACGGAGGCAGCCGCGAACCCGTCTTTCACCCTAACGCCCACCTGTATCGACCCTCCCTGCGGGGTATACTTCGCCGCATTGTCCATCAAAATGAGCAAGGCCCGCCGCAGTGCTTCAGGGTCAGCATGGATTGGAATAGGATCTGGCGGCAGTTCGACGCTGAACTTGACTCCGAGGTTTCGCGCGAGTCTTTCACCCTGCTCCGCGGCGTTTCGAACGATGGTGCACGCGTCGACCGGCGTGCACTCCAGTGTCTCCTTGCCAGAATCGGTGCGGGCCAGCAGCATCAGGCTGTCTACGACCTGGGACGTTCTTTCGGACTCCTCCAGAATGTCGTCGAGTGCTTCGAGATACTCTTGCGCGGTCCGATTCCGCTTCAGCACGGCGACCTCGGCAGTCGTCCTGATTAACGAAACCGGCGCGCGCAACTCATGGGAAGCATCCGCTGTGAACTGAGTGATCCGGCGTACTGAATCCTCCAGACGGGAGAGCATCGCATTCAGGGTCTCCGAGAGGCGCTGAAGCTGGTCCCCTGTCTGCGGTACCTGCAGGCGGTCTGTCAGGTTCTCGATACTGATCCGCTGAGCGGCGCGCGAAATCTCGTCCACGGGACCGAGCGCTCGCCTGCTGATCCAGTACCCTCCTGCACTCGCTGCCAACAGCAGCAATGGCGCCGCGAAGAGGAGCATCACGCGGAACCACGCCAGGGCCTCTAATGCCTCATTCATCGGCGCTGCCACCTGGACTGTGTACGACCTGCCATTCACTGAAATTCGCTGCGAATAGAAGCGAAGCAGATGACCCTGCACCGGCGATGTCTCAAATCGCGGCGTACCAAGTGTGCCCGGTAATGAGACCGGCACGTTGTTGGCCTCTAGCGGAATCGACCGATACAGCAACTGCCCGCTCTGATCTGCGACCTGAAACAGATCCCCGCCCGGACCAAGAACGGAGTGCTCTCGAAATTCGTCTCTGATTTCCGGAATCGAGAGAGAGGAAATCTGCTTTTCCATGAAGCTCTGCACGCCGCGAACACGATCTTCCAGCGCTTCATCCGTCGCATGATATAGGCTGGCGCGCATCGCGAACCAGGCGGCGATGCTGAACGCGGTCACGCCGCATGCAAAAACCACGAAATACCAAGCCGCCAGCCGAAAGCCGATGGACCTCGTCCTCATGCGCCGTCCTCCTCACGCAGCGTATACCCAATGCCGCGAATGGTGTGGAGCAACTTGGATGCGCCAAGCGGCTCGATTTTCGTTCTGAGTTGGCGGATAAATACGTCTACGGTGTTGCTCTGAACATCTCGCTCGTGCCCCCACACGGCTTCGATCAATCGCGCACGGGTGATTACCCGTCCGGGATTTCTGATCAGCAACTCGAGGATCACGAACTCCGTGCGGGAAAGAGATACCGGCGCGTTAGCGCGCCTAACCTCGTGAGTGGCAGGATCAAGCGAGAGATCGACAATTCGCAGTAGAGTCTGGGAGTCCGCCTGTCTCCGCCGGGCTAGCGCCCTGAGGCGTGCAAGTAGGACCTGAAAGGAAAACGGTTTGGTAAGGTAATCGTCCGCCCCGGCATCCAGCCCCGTAATCACGTCTTCGGGCGTGTCGCGGGCCGTTAACAGCAGAATCGGCGTGCCAATCCTCTTCTGGCGAAGTTGCCTCACGATCGACACGCCATCGAGCCCGGGAAGCATGACGTCGAGCACGAGAACGTCAAATTCGCTGAGTTGTGCGGACTCGAGGCCTTCTCGGCCGTCAAAGGCCAGGGTCGCGGAATGGCCGAGTTCGTCCACGCCCTTTTTCAGCTGGCGAGCGAGCTTTCGATCGTCCTCAACGATAAGGATACGCATCTCTCCTGACCAGTATCGCCATCCCACATGAAGAATGCCTGAGTGTTTGGGGCAACCACTCAGGCAATCCTCATGTTCGTGCGAAAGACTATTTGACAGGATGTGTTTGACGAGGGCGTGGGTGATGGTCGCATTGTTGCTTCAGGGAGTGGTTCGACCGGAATTGATCCGGTTCGACAACGCGGCTCCCGGTACGCTGCCTTCCGGCTGGAGTGTCGCCATGACTCATTCCGGAGGCGCACCGCGATGGGAGATTGTCCGGGATGCTTCGGCGCCTCATTCTCCCTTGGTATTGGCACAAGTCTCACGCGACTCAACGGCGGGCCGATTCCCGCTCGCAATCTGGGACCGCGCAACCATCCGCAACGGCGAGGTGAGCGTCGCATTCAAGGCAGTCGAGGGGAACATCGACCGTGCCGCCGGCATTGTCTGGCGTTACCGGGATCCCAACAACTACTATATTGTTCGTGCCAACGCCCTGGAAAACAATGTCGTGCTCTATAAGGTAGATAAAGGTGTCCGCCTATCCCTTGCACCCAAGGGCCTTCCCTCACGTTCCTACGGCGTGAAGCACGAAATCCCGAGCACGCGATGGAACACGCTGCGAGTCGTCTTCAAAGATCGTGTGTTCACGGTGTACCTCAATGGAGAGCGCCTCTTTGAAGTGGAGGATCAGACATTCAAGGAAGAGGGAAAGGTTGGCCTCTGGACCAAAGCGGACAGCCTGACCTATTTCGCAGATTTTACGTTGGTAAAGCAATGAAGCGTAATCGAGAAGACCTTATGAAACACTCGCAAATGATTGGACTGATATTGACCTCAGCCGCGATGGCCGCAGCGCAGACCATGCCGGCCGACTATGATGCCGTTTTGAAAGCCCTCGGAAAACAAGGCGACTTCAAGAGCAGCGTGCTTAAAGTCAATATTCCTCGCAACGACATCAAGGTGACGATCGACGGCATCGCGACACCAACGCCGTTCGGCTTCGGAGGATGGCTCGCGATGACCAAGGGTACGGGCGGAGATGACGTGATGATGGGCGACCTGGTGCTATTGGAGGACGAGGTGAACCCCGTAATGTCGGCACTGCTCTCCAACGGGTTGGAGGTGACGGCGCTCCACAACCATTTCTTCTTTGAGAGTCCTCGCATTTTCTACATGCACGTGCACGGTCATGGCAAAGCCGCCGATCTCGCAAAGATGGCGAAGCCCGCCCTTGATCTGATCGGAAAGGGAGCACCCCAGCATCAGAGTTCCGTCTCCGGCAGCACTTCAAACATTTCCGCGGGCCAGATCGACACCGCCAATATTGCCAAACTCGTCGGCCATGAAGGCGAGCAGAACGGCCAGGTTTACAAGATCACGGTAGGGCGCGACGACATCGGTCTGAAGGAAATGGGCGCGCCAATCAACGCCCGCATGGGCCTGAACACGTGGGCGGCCTTCTTCGGCAGCGACGCGAGTGCGGAGATCGCCGGTGACGTGGCCATGCTGGCGAATGAGGTGACGCCCGTTCTGAAGGCGCTCCGCGCCAATGGCTTGAATATCGTGGCGATCCACAATCACATGACCGGCGGCGCGCCGACAGTTTACTTCCTCCACTATTGGGGTACTGGTCCGGCAGAGAAACTGGCCAGCGGGTTCAAAGCTGCACTTAACGAGTTGGGGAAAGGTGGAGCAGCCCACAGCGGGCACTAGGACATGGCTCCTTCCAATTCACAGGAGCCATGTTCGGTCGCACAACTGCTCAAATACTTTCTTCGCCTCGGTACGGTGGGTTTCGGTGGGCCCATTGCGCTTGCCGGCCGTATGGATCGGGATTTGGTGGAGAAGCGAGGGTGGCTCTCGAAGCAGGACTATATCGAGGGCCTGGCGTTTTCACAACTCTCTCCCGGCCCGCTCGCGGCGCAACTCGCGATGTATATCGGATGGGTGCGGGCAGGCCGCATTGGCGCTGCACTGGTGGCGGTTGCATTCATAGCGCCCTCGTTTCTGATGGCGGTGGTTGTGGCAGCCGCCTATCTGAGATTCGAACGAATGCCGTGGATCCAGGACATTTTCTACGGGGTCGGCGCAGCGGTCATCGCGATCATCGCCCAGAGCGCATACAGGTTGTCGCGCAAGACCATTGGCAAGGATCTCTTCCTGTGGCTATTGTTCGCCGGGGTTGCGATCACTACAGTCTGGACAGGTTCGGAGATTGTTTGGCTGTTCATTTTGTGTGGCGTTCTGTCTGTGATCGTCAAGAAACCGCCGGCGTTCGTGACCAGGCCTTCATCGAGGGCTCTGCTAATCGGATTCGGTTCGTTGTCTACTGGCCTGCAAGGCGCAGCTTCCGGCGGTCTTATTTGGACTCTCACCCTGTTTTTCTTGAAAGCGGGGGCGTTCGTCTTTGGCAGCGGGCTGGCGATTGTGCCTTTTCTCTATGGCGGTGTGGTCAGCCAATATCACTGGCTGACGGAACGCCAATTTGTGGATGCGATCGCGGTTGCGATGATCACTCCCGGACCGGTTGTGATCACCGCGGCGTTTATCGGGTACCTGGTGGCGGGTCTGGTTGGCGGCGCCGCGGCAGCAGCGGCTGTATTTGCTCCGCCGTTTCTAATCGTGATCGTGGCCGCGCCGTACTACCGCCGTTTTGCCGGCAATCCACAAGTGAGAGCATTCGTTCAGGGCGTGACGGCAGCGGCAGTTGGCGCGATCGCGGGAGCAGTCGTGATCCTCGCGAAGCGGTCCCTCGTCGATTGGGTGACCGTGTTGATCGCCTTGCTGGCCCTCGTAGCCCTATTGAAGTTGAAGAAAATCCCAGAGCCGGTATTGATTCTGGCGGCGGGAATAGTCGGTCTGCTGGTGCACCGCTCCGTCTCGTAAGGAGACGTTCGGACAAAGGAGGCGTGACATGAAGGGAATGGTTTTGAGGCATCCGAGTCTTGCGATCCGGGCGGCGATGACGTTGCTGCTCAGCTCGACGGCTGTAGCCCAAAGGCAGCCTGAGGTGACAGCTTCCACCGTTGTGTTTGTGTGCGAGCACGGAGCCGCGAAGAGCGTGATCGCTGCCGCACAATTCAATCGATTGGCAGCGCAAAAGGGACTTCCGTACCGGGCCGTTTCCCGCGGCACCAAGCCAGATGAAGCCGTCGCCGCAGCCGTTCGGACCGGCCTTGCCTCGGACGGCATGGATGTTTCCGCGTGGCGCCCCACGGCGATAACGAACGAAGAGGTTCGTCGCGCTGCGCAAGTCGTGTCTCTCGGAACCGACCTGGCGGCGACAAAGCCGTTTGCCAAGAACAAGGTGGTGGAATGGAACGACATTCCCTCGGTGACTCAGAATTACGAGTCCGCGCGAAGCGCAATCTCCCGGCAAGTCGAATCGTTGGTCGAGAGCATAATGGCGACTCTAAGAAAATGAGCACCCGGAACTGGAGCGAGGCCAAAGAGTGAAGCGACGAGTCTGATGTTCCTTCGTGTTGTTAACAGCTTCCCTGACTGTTGACGAAGCCGTGAACCGACAACCGCTACATATCCGGCGGTTCGTAGTCCTATGGAGCAGGTCGCCGGTGATCCCTTCAATGTCGGGACCGGTACTGCAAACCAATTCCCTTAGCAGCGTGTGGGGGTCGGCAGTAGGGGCGCTTGTCACGTGGGAGCCTGTGGACTTTGGGCTGCGGCAGGCCAACGTAGAGACTGCCCAAGCGGGGCGGAATCGCGCCGCTGCCGACGTTTGCTAAACAAAATGCGGCGCTTTCCGCGCGCGTACTCGTGCACGTCCAGATCCCTTGCAGAGCCGTCTCGATGGAATCCTGCCAGGCAGTCGTTTTCCCAAATGGTTCTCAAGCTGGTCATAGACCCCGTCATCGCCTGCTGTTCCCTGCGTAAGGACGCCAAACCGGCTGGTGTGGAACTTCGACGCTGCCCTCGTCGCGCCGATCAATGACACTCTGAAGCAGGCGGCGATCGAGGAGGGACAGTGGACCGAAAAACGGGATGTGAAAGCCTCGACTCCCTGGCCGCGCTGAAGGCCAAGATCAACCTTGGCACCCTTTGGCGGCTGAGAAGAAGGCGACGCTAGCGAGGGGCGAGGAGTGGCCGCGGACGACACCGACGAGGACCGATGCTCGCCTGGACCGAAGGCGCTGCGTGATCGTCCACCCTATGGGAGGATGAGCCGAGCTCCCCGCTGACTGGCGGTCAGGTGAAGTCTACGCTTACCTCCACACCCAAATCCCAAAGACTAGGCGGGAAGCATGAACAGGCTCGCCGGCCTGGCGGGCGAACGTCGCCGTCTCGCCGAATGTGCTCGAATAGGTGAAACCTATATACGGCGTAAATTTGCGAGAAATCTGATAACCAAGCCGTAGTCCGCTGTCCAGATCCGACAAGCCCGTCCCAATACTGCGGCCGGGATCGCGTTTGCCGTAGAAATTAATTTCGATCTGCGGCTGAAGGATGAGGCGTTGCGTGACGGACAGGTTGTACGAACCCGACAGTCGCCCTGCTACGTGGCCTCCGTCGCGGAAGTAAACAGTTGGCTCTATGTCGAAAAAATAAGGAGCGAGGCCCTGAATGCCAATTGCGCCCCAGGTTCGTGTGGGTCCGGAATCCAGATCGACACGAACTCCCGCCTGCCAGTCGAGGTAGCGAAGATGTGGAATCGGCCGGTCTTAGAGAACCTCATGGTCTCCGTCGCTCACTTTTCCGCTCGTCACTTTGCCCTCGGATTTGAACCACAGTTTATTGTATTTGCCGCCGATCCATCCTTGACCATCCCAGCGGAAGGTCGCTTCCGGGCCCGTGGTCCTGGCCTCTAACTGATTAAAGATAAAGTACGTGAATACGTGGTCGTCCATCGGCGAGGGCCACCCAGGTGCGAGTACCTCCATTCGGTCACGCGTTTCGATGCAGCCAGTGCCGCTACGACGCCGCCCCCCGTCAGTTCATGCGATCTCGGTGCCGTACTGCGCGTTCCGCTCGGCCCACCGCTCCGATACTCGCACGCCGGGAGCCGGGGGCGCTTTTCGTGGGCTGCGCGGCCGTCGGCACCGACGCTACCTTCTCGCCGGGGTACTCCTGATCTTCGTGATACTTCTCCCAGGCAACGAAGAAAAACGTCTTGTCCTTCCCGTTGTAAACCTTCGGAACCCGCACCGGACCGCCGATGGTAAATCCGTATTGGTCCAACCCGCTGGCGGGTGTGGGCGATCCGTGCGCGTTGTCGGAAAAAGCAGCCGCGTTGAATCGCGCGCGCTTCAGGTACTCGTAACCGGAGCCGTGCCAACCGTTGGTCCCGCTCTTCAGGGAAATGTTGATCGCTCCGCCGCCGGTGTGCCCGTACTGCGCATCGTAGGTGCTGGTCATGACCTTGAATTCCTGCACGGCATCCACCGACGGCACATTCGCTACCGTGGTCACGCCGTTGTAGATGGTGTTGTTCGGCGCGCCATCCAGCAGGAACTCGACGGTACTACCCACGCCGCCGTTGATCGACCACGATCCGTCGGCGCTGTTGGAGAAGGGCTTCTGGTCCAGGGTGCTGCCGCCGGTTGGTGTGATGCCATTCGAGATCGCCGCCAGCATGATCGGGTTCCGCGTGTTGATCGGAATATCCACGACCTTTTTGTTGTCGATCACCATGCCCCGATCCGCCTTCTCGGCCTCGATCAGCGGCGCCTCACCGGATACCGTAATCCGTTCCGTCTGCGCGCCCACCTCCAACACTACCGGCAGCGTACCCGCCTCGCTCACGTTGAGTTGGATGTTGTCGCGCTCGAAGGTCTTGAATCCGCTGGCGGCCGTCACCACCTTGTACTTGCCGGGATTAAGAAACAGAAAACGATAGAGGCCCGCGTCGTTCGAAGTGGTGGTGAGCACCACGCCGGTATCGACGTTGGTCAACCGCAGGGTCGCGCCGGGGACCACTGCGCCGGAACTGTCGGAGACAATCCCGCTCATGCTTCCGCGAGTCTCCTGCGCCACGACCGATCCAGCCAGCGCGCAAAGACCGGCAAGCAGACCAAGAACCTGCATCACGTTCTTCATGCTTCTTACTCCTTTGGAGCGTAGTCTCAATCGATGTATTCGTATGCCGCGAGCGTCAGAAACTCGGGGAATTCCGCGCCCGTCACCATGTCTTCGAAGATCCGTCCGGCCAGGCTGAACCGGCCGGCGTCAAACACCGTGGCCCCTAGTTCCCGCCTCTGTTCTTCCAACTGCCCTGCGATCGCGGCACTCACCATCGCGCCGGTCACCACATGGCCTTCCCCTGTGCGCACACCGTGCCGCACCCACTGCCAAACCTGGGCCCGCGAAATCTCGGCCGTGGCCGCATCCTCCATCAGTCCGTAAATCGGAACGCAGCCGTTGCTGCTCAGCCAGGAGGCCAGATAGCGAATGCCGATATCGATATTGAGCCGCAATCCCGCCTCTGTGATATCGCCTTCCGGAACCGCCAACAGATCGGCCGCCGTGATGCCGGCGGCCTCACGCGCGACCCCTATCTGGCTTGCCCCCGGCATGAACCGGTCGAAAACTTCCTTGGCCACGGCCACCAGCCCGGGATGCGCCACCCACGTACCGTCGTGCCCCGCGTGTACCTCGCGAAGTTTGTCCTGCCGTACTTTTTCGAGCGCACGCGCATTCGCTTCGGGATCGTTCCTCAGCGGGATCTGCGCCGCCATGCCGCCCATCGCGTGAATGCCCCTGCGGTGGCAGGTCGCGATCAGAAGCTCCACATACGACTTGAGGAAATGCCGGTCCATCGTGACCGACGCGCGATCGGGTAACACGAAATCCGGCCGGTCGCGGAACTTCTTAATAAAGCTGAAAATGTAGTCCCATCGTCCGCAGTTCAAGCCCGCCGAATGCTCCCGCAGCTCGAACAATATCTCCTCCATCTCAAACGCGGCCAGGATCGTCTCGATCAGCACCGTGGCGCGGATCGAGCCCCGCGGGATGCCCAAGTCGTCCTGCGCGAAAAGAAAGACGTCGTTCCACAGCCGCGCTTCGCGATGACTTTCCAGCTTGGGAAGATAGAAGTAAGGTCCGCTGCCGCGCTTCAGGAGCTCGGCCGCGTTGTGAAAGAAGAACAGCCCGAAATCGAACAGCGACGCGGACATGGCTTTCCCACCCGCCAGCACGTGCTTTTCATTCAAGTGCCAGCCGCGCGGGCGAACAAAAAGCGTCGCCGTCTTGTCTTTCAGCGCGTAATGCTTCCCGTCCGGGGCCGTATACTCGATCTCGCGCCGGACCGCATTGCGCAGATGAATCTGGCCCTCGATGACGTTGCGCCATGTCGGCGAGTTGGAATCCTCGAAATCCGACATGTAGACGTTCGCGCCGGAGTTGAGCGCGTTGATCAGCATCTTGCGCTCCGGGGGACCCGTGATTTCCACGCGCCGGTCGGCGAGGTCCCGCGGAATCGGTGCGACCCGCCACGAATCGGCACGGACCTCCCGAGTCTCGTTCAGAAAGTCCGGAAAGGCGCCCTGGCGAATCTGCTGCTGGCGATCCACGCGCGCCGCCAGCAGTTGCTGGCGCTCGTCTTCGAAGCGTGCAGCCAGGCGGGCGAGGAACGCGCAGGCGTCCGGCGAAAGGATTTGTGCGAAGGCCGGCGACACATCGGCCGTAACCGCTAGCGGCGGCACGGCCGCTCCCCGTTCCGTCATAACGGACCGAAGCATATCAATCGCTCTCCGTTTCGTCAACAGGAAACTTACGCAAGCGAAATATCCGCAGCTAAGTTACGCGTGTAACAGACCGCGCAAGCACCGCCAACGCCGGTTCGTTTGTTGCCGTACGGAATGCGAGTTAACATACCTTGTCCTTCGCTGTCCGCATGATATGAGGCGGCGATGTTTCCATCGCGGAAAGGAGGACCTCCCGCTGATAATTCCCCGCTGGATTAGTTACTTCAATGCGGCCGCGATGTTTCCATCGCGGAAAGATCCACTTGATGGCACAGGACTGTACTCAGCCTTCACGGAACCCGCACGGGACTTTCCCAGCCAACCCTCGCAGCGTTTTTCACGTGTGCTTCGGGCGGGCAACATTGCGGGATTCCAGCGGTACAGTTTCTTGAAACGACGGGGCGACAGCTGGGCCTCGGACTGCGTATGAACGAAGTGGAACCGAGGTGGAACGCTTTCCAGGGCACGAGGCATTTAGACGCATCGGTAACACCGCCCGCTATCGGAATTAACCACTTGCAAGCCGCGGATTGCGGAGGACCGGTAGTGCTACGGGTTCGATTCCCGTGAGCGCTACCCTCCATCCCATTCGTTCCAGGCA
>JAOAPT010000154.1 GCA_025463045.1 Candidatus Solibacter sp. | reverse complement strand
GGCCCATAGGATTCGCGCGCGTCAGCAAGTGGTCGCCGCCGCACACGCGACCGCTCCCTCACGGTCGCGGCTCCGATTGGGGCTCGATTCTTCATCGCCTTTGGTGGGCCGCGGGTCCACGGGATTCGCGCGCGTCAGCAAGTGGTCGCCGCCGAACACGCGACTGCTCCCTCACGGTCGCGGCTTGAATCCCCAAATGCTGGAGCTGACCCATGCGTGATTGCGTGATTCGCGGAGGCCGCGTTGTGCAAGCCTACGGCGTGTCGGTGCAGGACGTCGCCATTGAAGACGGCCGCATCTCTGCCATCGCGCCCGAACTTCCCGGGGCGGCGCGCGAGATCGATGCGCGGGGGCTCACGATGTTTCCGGGCGTGATCGACGACCACCTGCACTTCAACGAACCGGGACGTGCCGCGTGGGAAGGCGCGGCGACGGGCAGCGCGGCGCTCGCGGCCGGAGGCGGGACGGCCTTCTTCGACATGCCGCTCAACTCGACTCCGTGTACGGTCGATCGCGTCGCCTTCGAGCAGAAACGTGCCGCACTCGAACGCGCCTCGATCACGGATTTCGCGCTTTGGGGCGGAGTCGTGCCGGGCAATGTCGGTGAACTCGCCGGGCTCGCCGAATGCGGCGTGGTCGGCTTCAAAGCGTTCATGTCCGATTCGGGCCTGCCGGAGTTTCCGCGCGCCGACGATCTCACGTTGTACGAAGGAATGTTGGAAGCGGCACGGCTCGGGCTTCCGGTGGCGGTGCATGCGGAAAGCGAAGAGATCACGTCAGGGCTCTCGCGGCGGGCGCGCGAGGCAGGACGCCTGACGGCGCGCGACTACCTCGATTCGCGGCCCGTGATCGCGGAAGTGGAAGCGATCCAGCGCGCGGCGGTGCTGGCACGCGCGGCGGGCTGTAAGCTCCACGTCGTGCACATCAGCTCCGGACGAGGCGTGGCGGCGGCCCTCGAAGCGCGCGCGCTCGGCACCGACATCACCATCGAGACCTGCGCCCACTATCTCTTCTTTACCGAAGACGACGTGCTGCGCATCGGCGCGAGCGCCAAGTGCGCGCCTCCCCTCCGCGATGCATCGGAGCACGGCGAGTTGTGGCGGCACGTCCTGAATGGCGGTGTAGACGTGATCGCGTCCGACCATTCTCCGGCGCCGCCTTCGATGAAAACGGGCGACGATTTCTTCGCGATCTGGGGCGGCATCGCGGGCGTGCAATCGACGCTCGCCGTGATCTTAGAGGCAGGACATTACGAGCGGGCGCTTCCGCTGGAACGGATCGCCGAACTCACGGCCGCGTATCCGGCGCGGCGCTTCGCACTCGAGAACAAGGGCGGGATTGCGGTCGGCAACGACGCGGACCTCACGCTGGTGGATCTCGGGAAGTCCTATCTCCTGGAAGCGGACAGGCTGTTTCAAAAGCATCGTATCAGTCCCTATCTCGGCCGCACGTTTCGCGGCGCGATCCGCCGCACGATGCTGCGCGGCACGACGATCTTTCACGACGGCAGGATTCTTGTAGAATCGGGCGGCAAGCTGCTGCGCCCCAAAAGATAAAACACTTATGCAACGTTTCGGTTTTACCCGTAGCGCGAATCGCGCGGATCATCTGCTGCTCACGCCGGACACCTTCGTTCGGGCGCCGCTGCCCGGGATGAATAACGCGACCGCGATCATCCACGTCGCACCCGCGGTGGGCGCGGCGTTTACGCAGTACACTGCCGAGTTCGAGCCCGGCGGTGCGCTCGGTCCAGCGGAGGACCAGCGCTTCGTCTACGTCCTTGAGGGCGAGCTGTCCGTCGGCGAACAGACGCTCTCGGTCGGCGACTACGCTTACCTTCCGGCCTGCGACGCCGCGCCCGTGACCGCGCAGATCAAGGCGCGCGCGGCTGTCATCGAGAAGCCGTACCAGGAACTCCCGGGGAAGACCGGGCCCGCGATGTTCACGGGACGCGAGTGCGCGATAGCGTCCAAGCCGCTGCTCGACGACGCGGCTATCGAGGTCCGCTGCCTGCTGCCCGACGACTTCGCTTTCGATTTCGCGGTCAACACGATGACGTATCAGCCCGGCGCCACACTGCCGATGGTCGAGATCCACGTGATGGAACACGGCCTCGTGATGCTAGCCGGCGGCGGCATCTACCGGCTGAGCGACGATTGGTACCCGGTCACCGAAGGCGACTTCATCTGGATGGCGCCCTATTGCCCGCAGTGGTTCGGTGCGCTCGGTAAGGTGCCCGCGAAATACCTCATCTACAAAGACTGGAATCGCCATCCGCAGGAGTCATGATGACACCGACGATTGATAGCGAGCGTCTCTCGCACGAACTCGCACAACTTGCTGCGATTTCCGAAATGCCGCTGCCAGCGGTGACGCGCGTCGTGTTCTCCCCGGCCGACCTGCTCGCGCGGGAGTACGTGAGAGGACTTTGCGAGCAGGCGGGCTTGATCATCCGCGCCGATGCGGTCGGCAATACGTTCGTGCGCTGGACTGGCGATGCG
>JAOAPT010000287.1 GCA_025463045.1 Candidatus Solibacter sp. | reverse complement strand
GTGTCCGCACTGGACATCCGCCCCTTACGCGACGCCGTCGCCGGCGCGCTCCTCCCCATGCGGATCGCCGCTGCCTTCGTCGCTTCAATCGGCGCCAACGGCCTGGTACTGGCGCTGGTCGGCGTGTATGGGTCCGTCTCCTACGCCGTCAGCCGCCGCACCCGCGAATTCGGAATTCGCTCCGCCCTGGGCGCGACCCGTGCGCGCATCCTGTGGACCGCCCTCCGCGACGGCGCGCTCCTGCTCACCGCCGGCACCATGGTCGGCCTCGGTTTCGCGATCTCCGCCGTCCACCCTCTGGTAGACCTTCTACCCGACGGGGTCGACCCCTGGGATCCGCGCCTGTTCGCCGCGGCCGCCATGGCCCTGATCGCTTCCGGCATCCTGGGCGCTGCCATCCCCGCCCGCCGCTCCGCGAAAGTCGATTGCGTCACCGCCCTCCGCGAGGAGTGAGGCGATAGAGAGTCCTCGGGCACCAGGTGCGTGACCGCGTGACAATCGCGCGCGACGTTCCTCCCCCCAATACCAAGGTATCGACCAACACCTTTGTCTATTACATTCGGCGCCGTACTTCTGGCGTAATTCCAACGGAAAGTCTTTCGGTACCACTTCTGTGGTATTGGCAACCGCCCATTTGGGCGTTATCTAAGAAGTAACTCTTATCTGGTGTCGACTTCGATTTCACGATGCCTCTTCTTCGCTTGGTTATGGGGCCGGCTATGGCTGCTCATGGCGCTCAGAAGCTGTTCGGCTGGTTCGGAGGAGGCGGAATGGAAGGCCCCGGGGCCTTCCTTGAAAGCGTCGGCTTTCGGCCTGGCAGCCGGTTCGCATTACTGGCTGGACTTGGCGAGTTCCTCGGAGGGCTGTTGCTGTCCTTGGGCTTCCTGGGGCCGTTGGGTCCTGGGTTGATGGGTGCTGTGATGCTGGTTGCCATCCTCACGGTGCATCGAGGCCATGCGTTTTTCACGGCAACTACCGGACCCGGGTTCCCCATGCTCTACCTCACCGGCGCACTGATGGTTTCGCTCGTGGGACCTGGTCGATACTCGCTCGATTACGCGCTTGCACTGAATTCGTTTCTCCCGCAAGCGTTTACCTGGATCGTCATAGCGTTCAGTGTATTGGACGCTCCCGGCAATCTGGCCATGAGGCACATGCCCCAAGTGCCGGTCCGTTCGCCAGAGCGCGATTCGATCGCTGCTCGCTAGTGCTGCAACTCAATCGATTAAAGGAGACCACAAATGACCAAACTCGAAAAAGTCCTCTACACTGCAAAAGCTCACACCACCGGTGGCCGCGACGGCGGAGCATCCCGCACCGACGACGGCAGGCTGCAGGTTACGCTGTCGCAGCCTGGCACGCCGGGCAATGGCACCAACCCGGAGCAATTGTTCGCGGCCGGTTGGTCAGCCTGCTTTCTTTCGGCCATCAAGCTGATCGCCGGCAAAAGGAAGATAGCGCTTCCGGCGGAAGTGGCTATTGACGCCGAGGTCGATCTTGGCACGACCCATGGTGGCTTCGGCCTGGCGGCCAGGCTCAACGTCAGCCTCCCGGGCATTGACCAGGAAACGGCGCAGTCCCTGGTGGAAGCCGCGAGTCACGTGTGCCCGTACTCGTTAGCAACAAGCGGCAACATCGAAGCCAAGTACAACGTGGTCACATCTCAAGCTTCGGATCGCGTTACGGAAACAAAACATGCCTGAAACAGGCGTCAATAGTCGCCGCCGATTCCTGCGCCACGCGGCCATAACTCTGGGCGCCATCGGCTCCGCGAGTGCACAGTCCCGCAGGAACCTGTCGCCGGTCGCGCCGGGGACGAACACGTCCTTCGGCGCGATAAAGCAGGTCGACGCCGGCCTGCTGAATGTCGGCTATGCGGAAGCGGGGCCTGCCGGCGGCCCCGCGGTCGTTCTTCTCCATGGCTGGCCTTACGACATTCATAGCTACGTTGACGTTGCGCCCATGCTGGCGTCGGCCGGCTACCGGGTGATCGTTCCGTATCTACGAGGCTACGGCACGACCGGCTTCCTTTCCAACGAGACGTTCCGCAATGGCCAGCAATCGGTGGTGGCTCGGGACATTATCGCCCTGATGGATGCGCTCGGGATCGAGAAAGCGATCGTGGGTGGATTTGATTGGGGCTCGCGAACGGCTGGCATCATGGCGGCGCTCTGGCCGGAACGCTGCAAAGCGATCGTCGCTGTGAGCGGATATCTGATTACGAACCTCAAAGCGAACCAACAGCCGCTGCCGCCGCAAGCGGAATTGGGCTGGTGGTACCAGTATTACTTCGCGACCGAACGGGGCAAGCTCGGCTACAGCCAAAACCGGTCCGAATTCAACAAGCTGATCTGGAAAAACGCTTCGCCGAAGTGGAATTTTGACGATGCCACCTTTAGCCGCACCGCGGCTGCGTTCAATAACCCGGATCACGTGAGTATCGTGATCCACAATTACCGTTGGCGCCTCAGCCTTGCAGAAGGGGAGTCGCGATACGACGAGCTCGAGCAAAAGCTCTTTCAAGGGCCGGTCATTGCGGTGCCGACGATCACCATTGCGAGCGATTTCGACGGTCCTGCAGCGGACGGCGCTGCGTATGCGACGAAATTTTCGGGCAAATACTCGCATCGGATTCTCAAGGGCATCGGACACAACGTGCCTCAGGAGGCGCCGCGAGAGTTTGCCCAGGCTGTGATCGATGTAGATGGTTACTGAGGACTTTGTACTATGCGAGACCAATACAATCGACGTTACTTGCAATCTGTGAGTGCGTGGGTCATCCTCGCCTGTTTGGAGGCTGGGTCAGCCATGGCGCAAACCGCGAGGAAAGTGCGTGGAGCAGCGGCCGTCGAGCCCCTTCGAAACGAGCGGCTCATCATGGATCCGCCTCTTGCCGAATCTCTGTCGCATGGCCGGATGGTGATTCAATATCGCACGGAAAATTTGTACACCGTGCCGGTGTTCGGGCCTGCCGGGCTCGCCGTGTCTCCCCGGGTTAGACACAGCCGTGTGACGCCGCGTGGTACTGGGCAGACGCCTGCCGCGAAGCCGGAACTGGAGGCGCACCGGCGATCGGAGTTTTCGTTATGAAGAATCCTGCCTTTTGGATTGGCGCCGCGGTTCTCATCGGCGGAGTCGTCGCGATTGCATCACGAACGGAAGACGAAGGACGAATGCCTGATTTGGATGGCGCAGTGGCATGGCTCAATTCTGCTCCCTTGAGCAGCAAGGCGCTGCGCGGGAAGGTCGTGCTGGCCAACATCTGGACGTACTCGTGCATCAACAGCCTGCGCGAGCTGCCGTACATGAAGGCCTGGGCTGCAAAATACAAAGATGCCGGCTTGATGGTGATCGGCGTCCATTCGCCGGAGTTCGGTTTCGAGAAAGATTCGGCCAACGTGAAGCAGGCCGTGTTGGACTTGAAGGTCGCGTACCCCATCCCGATCGATAGCAACCATTCGATCTGGCAGGCCTTCCGCAACGAATACTGGCCCGCGGACTACTTCATCGACGCAAAGGGACGAATTCGTTACCACCACTTCGGCGAGGGCGACTATGCCAAGTCCGAGCGCGTTATCCAGACACTTCTTAGGGAAAATGGAGCCACTGGTTTGGACGAGAGCACGGTACGTATCACGGCTGACGGGGCCGAGGCGCCCCCGAGCGAAGATGTGCGATCGTCGGAAACCTACGTCGGCTACGTTCGCGCGGAGAACTTCTCGTCGCCGGAGCGGATGGCGCGAGACTCACGAAAGACCTACAGCCCACCGGCAAGGCCGGCATTAAATCAGTGGGGACTCGGCGGATCGTGGAAAGCCGGTGCCGAGAGCGGCACGCTCGAATCGGCGTCCGGCAAGATTGTATTCCGGTTCCACAGCCGCGACCTCCATATGGTCCTGGGTCCGTCGAAGAACGGGACGCCCGTTCGCTTCAAGGTAAAGCTGAATGGCGCCGCGCCCGGCGACGATCATGGATCCGATTCCGGCGCCGATGGCACGGGCGAGGTTCGACAGCCGCGGATGTATCAGCTCGTCCGGCAGAAGGGGCCGATCAAAGACGTGACCTTTGAGATTGACTTCCTTGATCCCGGCGTCGAGGCCTTTTCGTTCACGTTTGGCTAGCTGGTCGTAAGCCGATTTCAGAGGCTCATAATCGGCAGGGAACGCCTCTCTTCTGGCGGCATAGGCAGAATAACCAGGCACTCCCATGACTGCATGAACCGAGCCATTCAGAATGATCGATGCACCAGGATTAAGATGTGCTGCCGCGGCCTGTATGGTGAAGAACACCGCTGTCAGATTGGTTCGGATGATCTCCTCGAAGGAGGCGAGTGATGTCTGCCCGACGGGCGTGGCGCCGGGGATCCCGGCATTGGCGAATACGATATCAAGCTTGCCGAATCTCGCCACAAGTTTCGCAACAGCGCGTTCGGTCGCCTCGATGTCCGTCACGTCTGCCTGAATGGCCAGCACGTCATGCCCAAGTTCTGCAACTGCGGAATCGAGCGTCTTCTGGCTGCGGCCGGTGATGGCGACACGAGCGCCCTCTGCCACGAAGAGCCGCGCGGTGGCCAATCCAATGCCGCTGTTGCCGCCTGTGATCAATGCCGTCTTGTTTTCGAGCCGTACACAGGATTAGATGCGTAATCCTGATTTGGTCGCAGGTCTTTTAAGGAGGGTCCATGGGCCATTCCAAGGCTGAAAAGCAGAGACTCACAAGCGCATCGTCACAATCGCCTCAAAGCGATTCCGCGAAGGTGGCCTTGCCGGAGTGGGAATCTCGGAACTAAATTAATGAAGGAAGCGGGCCTCACGGTGGGCGGATTCTACAAGCACTTCGACTCGCGTGACGACTTGGTGACCGAAGCGGTCGGCTCCGCAGTCGGCGGCTGGAAGCGTCGCGTGGAAGCTGCCGCGTCCGGCGGGTCCGCCGTGTCTTACGCGAAGCTGATCGACGAGTATCTGAACGAAGCGCACCGCGACAATCCCGGAGCGG
>JAOAPT010000048.1 GCA_025463045.1 Candidatus Solibacter sp. | reverse complement strand
CGCTGGTAGTCCGCGGGTGTTCCCTGCCCGTGAAGTGCCGGCGAGAGAGCAAGCGCGACGAGCAACGTGAGATGCTTCATCGGTTTGCGAGAGGCGCGGGCAGCGCGGCGGTGTGAAAGCCGGCGGGAGGTTGGCCATCGGTGGCGTAGCGATAGAGCACCACGGTGAAGATCTCGCTCGCGGCGGTGAAGGCGGCAAACATACCGGCGAACCAGATGACGGTCGGCACCCAGAACAGCGGAGAGCCGTTGGCGGCCAGTGCGCCGAGCACGACGCCAGGGATCGCGGTCAGCAGGCCCATCCAGCCGAACGCGATACCGGAGATGAGCTGCTCGCCCCATGTCTTCCGAAGCAGCGACGAGGAGCGGCGCAGCGAATCGAGCACGCCGCCCTCTTCCATCACGAGCACGGGCACAATCAGGAACGTCGCCAGATTCCAGCTAAAGCCGAGCGCCGCGAAGACGAGACGTCCGGCCCATCCCGCACGCTGTTCGACGAATTCGATGACGCGTCCCACCGTGCTGGTCACTAACGCCCACGCCAGGATCACATGAATGCGAGAAATGGCGCGGGTGAGTCCGGCGGCGAGGGTCGGCGTCTGACCGGCGAATCGCATCTGTACGCAGGCGGCGAGGGCGCAATTAAAGAAGATGGTGACGAACGCGGCGGCGGTGTACCAGGCGAAGGCGAGCAGCCATGTCTGGGGACTCGAGTGAATCTCCATGCCGGTGAGCAACAGGAAGAGGAAAGGCAGCGAGAGCGCGACGACACCGAGCGCACTGAGAATCGGGAAGACGACCAGCTTGGGATCGTCGCGCAGGAGCTTGAAGCTTTGGGACACCATTTGCCATGTCATGTGAGAAGTATACGGCAGCTTTTTTCGAGCGCTCTCGCACATTGTTGAAAACACTCGAAATTTTCCTGTTGACACCTATCGCAATCCGCAATATATTTGATTGCAGATTGCGATAGTCCTCGGAATGCCGGGAACAATTCGGCGCCGGAACGCGTAATCATAGAGGAGTATTCAGCCCAACCTTATGACACCGACAACGAGTCCCAGCCTGGGACAAATACACGCGCTACTGGCGGAGCAGGGATACGAAATTTCGGAACCGGCTCCCGATACGATCAAGATCCGCGAGGTGGACAGCGGGGTATCCATCCAAGCGGTGCTGGAGAGCGAGATTCTCTTCCTTTCGCTTCCGTGCATCACCGTGCCGCGCGCCAAGATCACGCCCGAGATCATGGCGAAGATGCTGGCCGCCGATAACGGCATCAGCACTTCCAGCTTCCAGCTTTACGAAGCGGAGAACGGCAACGTGACGGTGACGTTGAACAATTTTTGCAAACTGCAGTCGATGGGACCGGACGACCAGGACGACGTCTTGTCGTGCGTACATTTTCTGCTGGTGGATGTGATGAGCGCGCGCAGCTTGCTGAGCGGCCTGGCGGCATAGTAGCGAAGAGGAGATCAGGAGAGACGATATGGCATTTCTTTCGGATATTTTCGGGCGGCTGGGCCGCGTAGCTCGCGGACAGGCCAACGCCGGTGTGGACACGATCGAAGACGCGACCTTCGAGGCGACGGTACGGCAGACGGTCGCGGATATGAAGACGGAGTTGAACAACGTGGTGCGCGCGTCGGCACAGGCGATGAGCAACTACAACAGCCTTGACGCGGAGTATCAGAAGTACGTGCGCCAGTCGCAGGAGTGGAAGGACCGCGCGGGGATGGCGCTGGACGCGGGCAATGAAGACCTCGCGAAGAAGGCCCTTGCCAAGAAGGCGGAGTGCGACATCCAGGTCAACTCGATGAAGACGGCGGTGGACAACGCGTCGGCGACAAGCGAGAAGTTGAAGTCGCAGGTCGGCGAGTTGAAGCGCAAGATCGAGGAAGGCGAACGCACGGCCGGCACGCTGGTCGCGCGCAAGAACGCCGCGGTCGCGCAGCGCAAGGTCAGCGAAGCGATGGCGGGCGTGGGCTCCGCGGACAATGCGTTCGCGGCGCTGAATCGTTACGAGCAAACGGTGGCGAAGGAAGAAGCGACGGCGAAAGCCTTCGACCAGCTCGCGAGCGTCGGTAAGGACGACGATCTGGAGAAGGAGTTCGCGCAACTCGGCGGACACAGCGTCGACGCGGAGCTCGCGGCGCTGAAGGCGGAGCGGCAGGGGAAGGTGGCGCCGCCGTATATTCCCAAGGAACTGCCGAGTCCCGGCGGCGGATCGCTGTCGTCGAGCACGAAGGCGGGGGAGAAGACAGGAGCGTAATCGGAATCCGCGCGCCGACTGGATGCATACATGATCACATTCATTGTGGTGGCCATTCTGGGAGCGCTTCTGGCGATAGTTCTTATGAACCTATTTAAGAAAGAACCGAAGCCGCTCCCCGCGCCGGTACGGCCGGTGGAAGACCTGGCGAATTTGAAGGTAACCGACGCCCGCACGGGAGACGTACTCTCTATTGTGGGCGCCGGCGACCGGATGACCGATTTGGATTTCACGGCGGACCGCGGCGCGCGGATGGACGCCGGTGCGCGCTCCTGGGTGGAACTCTCGGGGCCCTATCAGGAGAGGCGGGTCGCGTTGCGCGTGGGCGGCAATGAAGAAGTCGAAGTTTTTCTTCACGCCGACCCGCGCAAAGTCTCGCTGGAAGAGCTGGGGTTGAGCGAAGACGATCTGGCGCAGTTGGACGAGCGGCAGAATCCGTCGGACAACTTCGAGTTCGATAACACGACGTGGATGTACCGGTTGAGCCGCGAAGTACAGGCGTGGCGCGACAATCAGCCGACTCCAACGGGCTTCTACTACTGGGAGTTTTTGACCCAGGACGGGAAGCGGCTGTTGGGCGTTCGGAAGGCGGAAGGTGAGCCGTTCACTGTCACGTTGTACACGGCGGTGAATCCGGGCGATGTGACGGTGTATCGGAAGAATTAGGAGTCGAGGAAGTCAAGGAAGTCGAGGGAGGGCGCGGGCGCGTGTCCTCCCTTGGACTGAGTCAAGGTAACTCACATGAGTAAGTCATCTTTGCGTGTGTTGGCCGTCCTTTTGGCGGTCGCTATTATCGGTGTGCTTTTCGCGGGTCTCGACGGCCTTCCGCGCGACGTGCGGTCGCAGATCGCGGCGGAGCGCTCGGCGTACAGCGCGGCGCAGGCGAGCCTAAAGACCGCCCGGGAAGAGATCGCCCGCGACGCGTCGAAAGAGACGGCGCTCTTCGGGGCGCTGCCCTCGGCCAGGGAATACCCGGGACGCCTGGGGAGCGCGGACAATACGCTCGCGTCGGCCGGCCGCGATGTCGAGGAGTTGGCGAAGCTCGAGAAGGCGAACCGGCGCGCGGATCGCGACCGCGCCCTCGCCCTGCTGGGGCAGGAGAAGCAGCGGCGCACGGCGGCGGTGGCGGAGGCCGAGAGCGTTCGCAAGGACGCGGCGCATTGGATCGAGCTGAAGCAGCACCTACCGCAGGAAGTACAGGAGATGGAGCGCGATTACCAGGCGATCCACGCGGTGGACCTGACGGGTGCGGCGGCGGCGGTGCAGAAGGCCGGGACGGACTGGCCGGAGAAGAAGAACGATCTGGAGACGCGGCTCGCCAACGCGCGGGCGATGGCGGCGCGCGGCGATGAGCTGTGGCAGACGAGCGCGGACGCTCGGCGGGCGGCAGCGGCGAACGATCTCGCGAAGGTCGACTTTGCGACGCTCTTCGCGACGGCGGATGCGCTGAAGACGACGGCGCGCGAGTTGCCGAAGCAGAACGAGCAGCTCAAGACGCTGAGCGCGCAGTTGTATCAAACGTGGGACAAGATCCTGGCCGACATGGAAGTGCGCGGTGTGGGGAACGCGCGCGAATACGACCAGAAGATCCGCACGATCCGCACGACAGTGGCCGACGCCGCGGGCAAGCCCGGCGCAAGCACGAGCGACGAGAAGTGGGTCGACGTCACAAAGGCGCAGTACGATGCTGGCGAGAAGAATCTCGGGATGGCGGTGGAGCACAAGGCCGCCGGCAAGTACGATACCGAGAGCGAGCGCGTTGTCCAGCCGGCCGGCTTCGCGTACATGGCGCCTCCCGGACAGAGCAATCAGTACGGCCACTGGGATCACCACGACGGTCGCGATTTCTGGGTCTTCTACGGTCAATATGCGCTGATGCGCGATCTGCTGTTCAATCATCAGCCCTATCGTCCGTTCGAGCGCTACGAATACTACGATTACCGCACCTACCAGCAGCGTAATCAGACCTACTACGGGCGCGATACGACAACCGCCGCGCCGAAGTACGGCACGAGCGGCACGACGACGCAGGAGCATTATTCGGGGAGCACGTTCGCGAAAGGCGGCGGGTTCAAGGATTCGAAGTACGCGTCGAAGGCGGGCGGCTATCGCGATTCGCAGTACTC
>JAOAPT010000047.1 GCA_025463045.1 Candidatus Solibacter sp. | reverse complement strand
GCTCACAAACTACGTTAGTCTATCTTGATGATCCCGATCCTGTCTCTCCGGTGTGAGGTGATCGCGCTCCTTATGTTGATTGTGGGCGCCCCGGCAAATGCGGCGGTGGTATCTCCCGCGCGTGGCATCCCGGAGTCGCTTGCAACCGCTCGGGCGGCCGCCATACGCGCCCTACGCTACGAGCTTTCCTTCCGAATACCCGAATCTAAAGCGGAGGCCGTGCGCGGATTGGAAACCGTGCGCTTCGAACTGCCTGCCCCGCAGTCGGTAGTGCTCGACTTCGAGCAGCCGCGCGACCATATCCTATCGGTCAGGGCCGCCGAGAAAGCCCTGGTATTCGACTTCGTTGATGGCCACATCATAGTTCCTGCGGCCGCCACCAAAGCTGGGGGGACCGCGATCACCATTGAATTCCTGGCCGGCGACGAATCGCTCAATCGCAACGAAGAGTTTCTGTATACGCTGTTCGTCCCGGCGCGCGCGCATTATGCGTTTCCCTGCTTCGACCAGCCAAGCCTGAAGGGACGCTATTCGCTCACGCTGGATACTCCGGCCGCATGGCAGGCGACAGCTAATGGCGAGGAGACCGGGCGCGAAACAGTTCACGACCGTTCGGTCGTGCGGTTTGCCGAGACTCAGCCGCTGCCGTCCTACCTGTTCTCCTTCGCCGCAGGCAAGTTTCAGGTGGAGACAGCCGAGCGCGGCGGACGGAGATTTCGAATGTTCCACCGCGAAACCGACGCCGCCAAGGTGGCTCGTAACCGCGATGCCATCTTCGACCTGCACGCCCGAGCCCTCGCGTGGCTGGAAGAGTACACGGCCATTCCGTACCCCTGGGGCAAATTTGATTTCGTGCTGATTCCGTCCTTCCAGTTCGGCGGCATGGAGCATGCTGCTTCCATCCTCTATAACGCGAGTGGCCTGATGCTCGATCCCTCCGCTACGCAGAGCCAGTTGCTGGGACGCGCCAGCGTGATCGCGCACGAGACCGCCCACATGTGGTTTGGCGACCTCGTGACAATGCGCTGGTTCAATGATGTTTGGATGAAGGAAGTACTGGCCAACTTCATGGCCGCGAAAATAGTCAATCCGAGTTTCCCCCAGATCAATCACGAGCTGCGATTCCTTCTTGCTCATTACCCCGCCGCCTATGACGTGGACCGGACCGCCGGATCCAACCCAATCCGGCAGGAGTTGACGAACCTGGACGAAGCCGGTTCGCTCTACGGCGCGATCATCTACGACAAAGCCCCAATCGTCATGCGGCAGTTGGAGATGATTGCCGGAGAGAGCGGCTTCCGTGATGGCATGCGTGAATACCTCAAGCGGTACGCATTTGGTAACGCGACATGGCTCGATCTGGTGAACATCCTCGAAGCCCGCAACCCCGGCCAAGTTGCGAAGTGGAGCCGGGCCTGGGTTGAAATGCGAGGGCGGCCGGAAATCACCACCACGGTTCGCATCGGCACAGATGGAAAGATCGCGAGCCTGACACTCAGCCAGCGGGATCCGCAGGACCGTAATCTGGTTTGGCCCCAGAAGCTGCAGCTCACCGTGGGCTTCCCCACCGGCGTCGAGCAATTCAGCGTGACGGCGAGCGGTGCGATTACGGAGGCAGTAAAGGCAAAGGGCATGGCGCGTCCGTTGTATGTCATTCCCAATGGAGGCGGGCTCGGATACGGGCTGTTCAAACTGGACCGCGAGACCTTGCGCTACGTGCTCGATCACTTGGAAGAACTGCCCGATCCGTTGACCCGTGGTAGCGCCTGGGTGGACGTGTGGGAGAACCTGATGGAGGCGCGGGTGAAGCCGACGGAACTGTTCGCCCTGGCGGCGCGTGCCTTACCACGCGAGACAGACGAGCAGAACACGCAGCGGATCCTCTCTTATCTGGGGCGGGCCTTCTGGCATCAGATACCGGCCGGCGAGCGTGCCTCGCGGGTGCCGGAGTTGGAGGCCTTATTGCGCGCAGGTCTCGCGAAGGCGCCAACGGCGAGTCGGAAGTCGGCATGGTTCAGCGCCTTTCGCGACGTGGTGATGACGCGCGACGGGTTGTCGTGGTTGGAGCGGGTATGGCGGCGCGAGGAGAAGGTCGAGGGCCTGACGTTCGCCGAGACGGATGAAATCGACATGGCACTGAATTTGGCTGTGAGGGGAGTGCCCGGATGGCAGGAGATTCTGGCCGCACAGCGCGAACGCACGCAGAATCCCGATCGCAAAGCACGGTTCGAATTCGTCATGCCCGCGCTATCCGCTGACCCGGCAGTGCGCGAGCAGGCGTTCGTACGGCTTCGCGATGTGAGGAACCGCGGCCACGAACCGTGGGTGCTGGAGTCGCTACGGTACCTGAACCATCCGTTGCGCGAATCGCAGGCAGTGCGGTTTGTGAAGCCGGCGCTGGAGCTGTTGCCCGAGATTCAGAAGACCGGTGATATCTTCTTCCCCAAGCGATGGATGGATGCCACGCTGAGCGGCCAGCGATCATCCGAAGCGGCAGCTACCGTGAGGCAGTATTTGGCGGCGCATCCAGAGTTACCACAACGCTTGCGGTGGGTGGTGCTGAATGCGGCCGACGACTTGTTCCGCGCTGCAAAGCGGGAGTCAACGCCTTAGAGCGGAACGCCTTGACGACGGGCGCCATGGAACAACTGGCGGCGGCCGGCATCGAGGGCCGCGTGCCGCTGGACGTTCGCGCGCATCCTGTCGTGCCAAATGACAATGACATTGTTGATCGCCACCTCGTCGTTCGGGAAAGAGAAGAGGGATGCTGCTTCAGATCACAACTCGGTTGGAAGGCCTTTGTGTACCGAGAGGGCAAAAGGCATATACTGATCCCTAGATCTAGGAGGGTTCGATTCGCTACACCTTCATTGTGCTCTTTGCCGCCATCGCTGCCTGGTCGCAGCCGCGCGCGGTCTTTGATCGC
>JAOAPT010000042.1 GCA_025463045.1 Candidatus Solibacter sp. | reverse complement strand
ACGCGTTAGTAACTGACTAATTTGGCAACTTATCAGCTTGCTACTGCGTGTCATACCACGCCCATTCAGAGGAAAACATGAACCGACTCATCCAAGGAATTCAACAATTTCAACGAGACGTGTTTCCGGCCAACCGGGAACTGTTCGCACGCCTCGCTTCCGGCCAGAAGCCGGAAGCCCTTTTTATCGCCTGCTCGGACTCGCGCGTGTCCCTGGAGTGGATTACCCAATGCGGTCCGGGCGACCTCTTCGTTTGCAGGAACGCCGGCAACATGGCGCCCCGATTCAGCCGCGGCGACGATGTTTCGGCGACCATCGAATACGCCGTCTCCGCGCTGGGCGTCCGCGACATCGTGGTCTGCGGACATTCCGATTGCGGCGCCATGAAAGCTCTTTTGAATCCCGCGTCGCTGAAGGACATGCCGCATGTCAAGAGTTGGCTGCGTAACGCCAGTGAGGCGCGCCTGGCTTTGCGCAAGGCCCAACTATCGCAGCCCTCCGCGGAAACTCTCGTCACGCTGACCAAGCTCAACGTGCGCTTGCAGCTCGATCGCCTCAGCGTACATCCCAAGGTCCAAACTCAACTTCGCGCCAAAGCTCTGGAGTTGCACGGCTGGTACTACCAGATCGATACCGGTGAGGTAGAAGCATGGCAGGCGGCGGAAGATCGCTGGGTTGCGGTTCGGGAGTCCCGTCATGGCCTTGCGATTGGCGCTCCGCAGGTGAGTCAGGTGGTGGGACGTGCTTGAAACTCAGACCGCGCCCGCGGCCGCCGCCGGCGATGCCGCTCCTTTTTGGGGCCGGCTGAAGTACTTCCTCACTCCCGTAGATGGCCGCTATGAAGACCTGCGGAAGGGCAATACCAGGCTGAATATTCTGCGCGATTTCGCCGCCGGCCTGATTGTCGCCATGGTCGCAATCCCTCTCGCCATGGGTTTTGCCATGGCCTCGGGTCTCCGTCCGGAACAGGGCATCATAGGAGGGGCGATCGCCGGAATGATCGGCGCCCTATTTGGCGGCTCCAAGTATCAGGTGTACGGCCCCACGGCTGCCTTCATCCCGGTTATCGCCGGCCTGATGGCTAAGTACGATCACAGCGTGCTGGTGCTCGCGTCCCTGATCTCTGGTGTCATCCTGATCTTACTCGGCATCGCGCGCTGGGGGCGAATCGTCGCCAAGGTCCCCCATTCGATTGTCGTTGGATTCACGATCGGTATCGCCGCCACGATCGCCCTCTCACAGGTCGGAGAGATTCTGGGACTTAAAGCGCGCATGCCCACGCACTTCGTCGAAAAGATCGAAGTGATCGGCGCTCATGTGTCGGAGATCAACGTCTACGCCATCATCCTTGGGCTGATGACCTTTCTACTCACCAAGTACATCCTCAAGGTCTCGGTGTTTATTCCGGCTCCTCTCGTCGCCCTGGCAGTTACCTCCGTGTTGGCGGGGACGGTGTGGTCCGGTAAGGGGCTGTCTTTAATCAGCGACAAGTTCGGCAAAATCCCCACCGACTTCTTCATCTTCACTCCTCCCGCCGAATTGAAACTAACGTCCGAGTTCCTCGCTGACCTTGCCTACTACGTTACGGCGATTGTGATCGTAGCCGCCATCGAAAGCCTGCTCTGCTCGCGCATGGCGGACCGGCTGGCCGATAACCGCGGTCTTCCCTTCAATCCCAACAAGGAATTGTTTGGCCAAGGGCTCGTCCAGCTATTTGTCCCGCTCATGAACGGATTCCCGCACACCGGCGCGCTGGCGCGCACTGCCACCAACATCAAGCTGGGAGCCGTCTCCCCGCTTGCCGGTATTTTCAAGGCGATTCTGAAACTCTTGCTGGCGCTCTTCCTGGCAAGTTACCTGGAGGCGGTGCCCATGGCCTGCATCGGCGGCATTCTGCTCTATGTATCCACTGCGATGGTGAAGCCGGCCGAGGTGAAGCAGGTGTTGGCGCACAATCCATTCCACATTTCGTTGATGATCTACACGGCCGTCGTCGTGATCCTCACCGACTTCCTGATTGGCGTGGTCAGCGCCATTGTCATCTGGAGCGTGCTGTATCGCTTCTTCGACAAACCGGCGCCCGCGCACGAACAACTGGCGGTACAGAACTGAATCGTCAAAAGGAGCCACTATGCAACTCTTTGAGCGCGTATTGATTGCCGTCGACGCGGGCAGTGGAGGCATCGACCTGATTCGCTACACCCGCGCCATTGCCGGTGTCATGGGGGATGTCATGGGGGATGTGGAACTCTGCTTCGTCCATGTTCTGGGCTGGTCTAGCCAGTCGCAGTTTCGATCGGAGCCCACCACGCATGCCCAGGCCCTGCAGCGGCTGACCGAGAGTGTTTCGGCAAATTTCGGTAGCGGCCGCACCCGCTGTCACGTCCTCCACGGCGATGTAGTAGACAGCCTCCTCGAAACCGCCGCGGAGTTCGCGGCCGATTTAATCCTGGTCGGTCATTCCAGGGAACACAGCGGGCGCCGTTCTCTCGCTCGCCGGCTCGCAATGCAGGCGCCGTGCTCCGTGTGGATGAAACCGGCCGGCGCGGCCGCCTCCGTGCGCCGGGTAGTGGCCGCCATCGATTACTCCGGGCATTCCGCGTACGCGCTCAGCGTGGCGGGTCACATCGCACGCCGCGCGGGCAGCAGCACCTGCCGTGCTCTCCACGTTTACCTGAACGAGGGATCGGCCGGAGTGGAAGAATACCAGGCCTCCGACCGCGCACGCGAACGCGAAGCCTTCGATCGTTTTACGGCGCCCCTCGATACCGCCGGCGTCGAGGTGGAGCCCGTCCTGGTCGAGGGCGTCAGCGTGGCGGAGTCGGTCCACCGTCTCGTCGAGTCGGAGCCGGTAGATCTGGTAGTGATGGGCAGCCGTGGACAAAGCCGATCCGTCAGCATCCTGCTGGGCGGCGAATCCGAAGGCGTCATGATGGAATCCAGGATTCCCGTCCTGATCGCCAAACGCCGCGGCGAGCGGATCGGACTGCTCCAGGCGCTCCTCGACCGCAGATTCCACCTTCAGGAACCTCCCCGGTTCGGATGACTATGTTTCCTTTCCGCCGCATCCTGGTTGCTCTGTCGGGCCGCGACACGGACCGCGGCCTGCTCCGCTATGCCGCCATGCTCAACCGCATTCTGGCAGGAGCGGAGATTCTCTGTCTGCACGTGGCCGGCGAAGACGACTGCCCGCACTTGCGCCGGAAGTTCGCGGACAGCGTCGCCGAACTTCTGCCGGACGGCCACTCGGAAGTGGTGGGCGGCGACGTTCTGGATTCCGTCCTGGCAGTCGCCACGGCGCAGAATTCAGACCTGATTCTGCTCGGCCACTCTTCCGGGCGGCGCCGCCGTTCCCTGGCGCGCCGCCTGAGCATGAAGGCGCCATGCTCTGTCTGGATCGCGCCCGACCAGGCGTTACCTTCGATCAACCGCGTGCTGGTCCCGATCGATTTCTCGCGCATTTCCGCCGATACCGTGTCGGTGGCAACAGCACTGGCCGAAGCCGCCGGCCTGGACGAGTGCCTGGCTCTACACGTCGAGTTCAACCAGGCCGTGGTCACCTTCGACGAGGTCGATGAGATCGCGGCCCAGGATCGCGATCGCGCTTTCGGATTATTCATCGCCCCCATCGATCTGCACGGCGTTTGGGTCAAGCCCCTGTTCGTCGATTCCCCAAACGTCGCCCAAACGATTGTGCGAACCGCGGTGGAAGAAGCCTGCGACCTGATCGTGATGGGAACTCGCGGCCGCAGCCCTTCGGCCGCCGTGCTGTTAGGCAGCGAGACCGAGCACTGCCTGATGACCACTCCCGTTCCGCTGCTGGCCGTGAAGCATTTTGGCTCGCGCCTATCGCTTTTGCAGGCATTGCGCGATGAACGGCTTCGCAAGCGCGGCGACGAGCATTTTACATGAGTTGTGTCCCTCTACCAGTCATTTGGGCGGTTTTGTAGCCCGAGTCTGTACATTGGTTGGTATGCCCTTGCTCGATAAGTAGTTAGATCACACGATTTGCGCAACTTCCCGCTCCGTCGCGGCACAGACACCGGTCAGGCGGAGGCCTTCTGTGCCACACTCGGGGAATGGTGGATGAAAAGGAGCCGGGGCGGTACTTCCTGCCAGTCTTGGCCACCGGCTTCGCACTTCTGGTTTTGATCCTGCTGGCGTCTGGATGGATCGCCATCGATTCGATGCGATTTGTCGAGTCCGACGCATCCCGTTTCGTCGGCGAACAGCAGGCGACAGCGCGCCTGATCGATGAAGTGCATGGCGAGGAGGGCGACCTGAGCAGTGTCTTCTATTCGCTCGCAGCCGGCCAGGCTACCGATCGCACGATCCTGTTGAAGCGGCTCGATTCGCTGGAGGCGGCGGTTCGCCGAACCATCGAAGCCGGCGCAGCGTCCAGCGACTCACGGCTCTGGACGCACGTCCAGCGGGCGGCCGACCTGTTCATGGAAGAAGGCCGCGCCACGATTCGTTCCGGCCGCCCGCCCTCCAGTGCCTTCTATCAGCGGCACCAAAACCTGCTCGCCGCCATCGCCGACCTTGCCAGTTCCAGCTTCTCTCCCAACGGCGCGGTGCTGGCCGAGAGGGAACGGCTCTCCTCCCGCATTCGTTACTCCCTCATCCTGCTGGGCATCGCCGTATTGGTCGCGATCCTTGGCGCGGTCTTCACCGTTTACTTCGTGAATCGAATGTTCCTGCGCCTTCGCTGGCAGGCGGCGGAACTTACCCACCTCTCTTCACGCACCATGGCGGACCAGGAGGATGCCGCCAGCCGGCTCTCGCGGGAGATGCACGATCATTTGGGCCAGACTCTCAGCGCGATCGAAGCGAACCTCGTCGCCATGCAGAATGCCCGTGCGTTTCATGCCGGACGGCTGGAGGATGGCCTCGGGCTGGTGAAGGACGCGGTGGAGAATGTTCGCGAGATTTCACAACTCCTCCGCCCGCCCATTCTCGACGATTTCGGCCTGGATGACAGCCTCCGGTGGCTGGCCGATAGCTTCGGCGAAAGAACCGGGATAGGCACCCGATATTCTTCCTCATTCACAGGCCGCTTGGATGGCACCATCGAGACCCAGTTATTCCGCATCGCGCAGGAAGCGCTCACCAATGTAGCGCGTCATGCCAATGCGACTCAGGTCGTGATCGAGCTCGCGCACGCAAAAGACGTCCTGTGCCTGACCATTAGCGATAATGGGAGAGGCATGGGATTACCGAAGGAGACCACCGGAATCGGCCTCGCTGGAATGCGCGCGCGGGCGCGTGTGGCGCGCGGCACCGTGTCGGTAAATTCCCGTCCGGGAGAAGGCGTACGAATTCGTGCCGAGGTCCCGCTCCGGCAAACTCGCTATGTTCCGCAAAATCCGCATTCTCTTAGCCGATGATCACCGCGTGGTCCGGCAGGGCTTTAAGCTCATCATCAACCAGGAACCCGACATGGAGGTAGTGGGCGAAGCCAGCGAAGGCACTGAAATCGTGCGACTCACTCAGCAGTTGCGGCCCCACGTAGTCATCATGGATATCGCCATGCCGCAGGTCAACGGCGTGGAAGCCACGCGCCGTATCACTGAGAATCACCCCGAGTCAAAGGTCATTATCCTCAGCATGCACAAGGATTCGGTCTACGTTCGCGAGTCTCTCCGGGCCGGCGCCAAAGGATATCTTCTCAAGGATTCCATCGACCACGATCTGCTGCGCGCTATCCGAGCCGTGGCCGACGGTCACGGTTATCTCAGTCCGGAGATCTCCAGTACGGTGCTCGAAGATTATCAGCAGGTGGCCGACCCTTTTGACCAGTTGACCGCGCGAGAGCGGGAAGTCTTCCAGATGCTGGCGGAGGGTAAGGTGGCGAAGGAAATCGCCACCGCGCTCGATATCAGCGTCTATACCGTCGATGCGCACCGCGGGCGCATTATGAAGAAGCTCGGCCTTCACAGTTCCACGGAAATCGTGCGCTTCGCGATGCGCAAGGGGCTGATTGAATAAGGGCGCGCGATTCAGCGGGTTAGCGCTACCAATTCCTACTAACTCCACTTACTGCACAATCACTGTCGTCGTAACGTCCGGGATGTACGGCAAGGCGTTCGCGTGGATGATGGCCGTGCCGGGAGCGATGCCGGACACGACGACCACCACCGTGGTGATGCTGCTGCCATCAGGGTAGAACTGCACCGTGGGCTGCAGGTTCGCCACGCCGGGATTGGACGAGCTGAGTTGCACCGTCAGTCCGTTGACAAACCCGCCGGCGCCGCGGTCGGGCGTGATGGGACCTCCGGAGGGAGCGGACGCCGAGAGCGCCAACGCAATGAGCCTCGTGCTTCCGACCGGAATTACAAGAGTGTCCGGGGAAATGGTGATCGTCGCGCTCACGATCACCTGCCGCGTCGCGTCGAGGTAACCCGGTGCGGACGCGGTGATGGTGGCCAGGCCGATATCGAATCCGGTCACCACGGGATTTGTCGGGGAGACGGTTGCACCCGCGGGAATGAATACGCTGTTGGGCGAGATACTCACGGTCGACGGGTCGCTGCTCGAGAGCGAAATGACCAGGCCGCCTTGCGGGGCCGGTGCGGCCAGGCTGACTGAGAGCGTGCCCGATTGACCCAAAGGCAGCGGAGCGCCGTTTGAAATCGTGATTGTACCGGGCGACTGCACAATGATGTTGACCGTCGATTCGGCAATGTCGGGCGGTGCGGCAATGTGAATCGTCGTCGAGCCCGATAGAACGGCCGTCACCGGCACGATCGCCATCGTCTGATTCGCAGGGATCGTCACGCTGGCGGGAACTGTTGCGATCGCGGGATTGTCGGAACTCACGCCGAACGTGAGGGCGGCCGGCGTGGGCCAGGAGAGGACGAAGATCAGGTTCGCGGTCGAGCCCCGCTGGATCGTCTGACTCGCCGGGCCCGATAGCTTGCCCGCCACTTGCACCACCTGCGTCGAGCCGGTCAGACCATAGGCGCTGGCGGTCACGGTTGCCGTGCCCAGACTCACTCCGGTAACGAAAGGCTGCGTAAAGGGGGACGTCATCCCTTCGAATATATAGAGGTTCGCCGGACTGATGGTTAGTTTGGAACTGTCGCTCGTCGTCAGCGTCACGGTGACCCCGCCGGGCCGCGCGGGGCTGGTCAGAAACACGGGTAGCGCGACCGACTCTCCGGGAGCAACCTTGACGCCCGCGGCCAGCGAAATTCCCGATTGCGAAACGACAGTCACACCGGCAGTGGCGCTGGGGATGTTGGGAGCGCCCGCCGTCGCCCTGATGGTCGCGAAGCCCGAGCCGAGTCCGGTAACCGGCACACTCACGCTAGAGGTGTTCGGCGCAAAGAAGATCGAAGGGGGAACGGAGGCGGCTTGTGCATTGTTCGAATTCAACGCCACTATCAGGCCGGTGGACGGAGCGGGCGCGGAGAGATTCAGGTTGAGATTCTGCGTGCCCGGTCCGTTGATCGTCAGCGATGCCGGTGAAAAGCTCAGGGTCGCGCCGACCTGAACCAGTTGGCTGGCGGATGTGTATCCCGGCGCGGATGCCGAAATCGTCGTGGAGCCGAAGTTGACGCCGGTCAAGACTGGCGGCGCTCCGGGAGCGGTCGCTCCGGCTGGGATCGATACGGTGGAGGGCGCGATCGCCGCCTTCGAAGGATCGCTGCTGGTCAACGTGACGGTCACGCCGTTCGGGGAAGGCGCCGGTGCGGTCAACGTAAGGGCGAACGGCAGCGTCTGATTCGGGGCGACGGTGACATTGGATGCCAGCGTGATCCCGCCCGAAGCCGCGCCCACATTGGTCAGCGTGAAGCTGGCCGGAACCGCGACACCGGCCGCGGATGCCGTGACCTGATACGTTCCCGCAATGCCATTCGCCGTGAGCGTCTGCGAACGGGCGACGCCCGACGCATCGGTGAGCGCCGTGTTCACGCCTCCGGCGAAAGCGGCGCTCGGTCCGCTGCCGGGAGCGCCGAATGTCACGGAAACTCCGCTCACGGGATTCAGGCTCGCGTCCAACGCCCGGACCGAGAGCGGCAGGCCGAATGGAGTATTGATCTGCGCGGTCTGCGGTGTGCCGCCAACGGGCGTGAGCGATGCCGGACCGGACGACGGATTTCCCACGATCACCGTCGCGACTGCATCGGGGATATAGGGTGGGACGCCGGCGTGGATCGTCGCCGTGCCTTGCGTCAGTCCCGAAATCACGACGACCACGGTGGTGATCGAACTACCGTCGGGATAGAACTGTACGGTGGGTTGCACGGCGGCGACTCGCTGATCGGACGAACTGAGGTTGACGGTCAGTCCGTTGACAAAGCCCCCGGCTGCGCGATCTGGGGTGATCGGCACTCCGACCGAGGGAGCGGCCGCGGAGAGAATCAGCGACAGGATCTGAATGCCGCCCACGGGGATTCTCAACGTGGTGGGAGACATCGTAATGGTGGCGGTTACGGGCACCTGTTGCGACGCGGTGAGATAGCCCGGCGCGGACACACTAATTGTCGAGAGGCCGATATCCTCTCCGGCGATTTCCGGTTGCGAGGCGGGCGTGGTCTGCCCCGCAGGGATGAATACGCTGGATGGCACGATGACGACGGTCGTCGGACTGCTGCTGGTCAACTGCAACAGCACACCGGTTCCGGTAGCCGGGGAGGCCAGTGCCACCGGAAATGGCAGAGACTGGCCGAGAGTCAGAGTGACGGGCGATAAGGTGATCGACCCGGGGGAAAACACATTCACCGTAACCGTGGACTCGGCAATATCGGGAAGGGCGCTGATGTGAATGATCGACGTTCCGGTGGCGACGCCGGTGATGGGGATGACGGCGTTCGTCCCGCCCGCGGGAATCGCCGCTGTGGAGGGCACACTCGCGATCGCAGGATTATCGGAGCGTAAGTTCACGGTGACGGCGGAAGGTGTCGGCCAGGAGAGCGCAAACACCGCGTTGAGCGTGGAGCCGCGTGGAATCGTCTGGCTGGGAGGTCCGGACAAAGTGGCCGATACCTGAACCGATTGGCTGGCGCCGGACAGACCGAAGGCAGTCGCGCTGATCGCGGCGGTCCCGAAAGCCACACCGGTCACCCGGGGCGAACCGAACGGAGCGTTCAACCCGCCAGGTATGTAGACGCTATCCGGACTAATCGTGACTTTCGAAGGGTCGCTGCTGGTGAGGGTCACGGTGATTCCGCCGGGAGGGGCGGCGCTCGCCAGAAGCACGGGCAACGGTACCGCGCCGCCTGGAGCTACCGTCAACGCCGGACCTAAGTCGATGTCCGCTGCCCGTCCGGAGGAAGATACAACCAGCAGGAGAAGAAGTGCCGTCAAAGAATAGCGCATAATGTCTCGATTAGGTCCACGGATGCAAAACAGTGCAGCGGTGCAGTAGATCCTGATAGAGCATACGCTTGCCCCGGAGTGCCTGCAATTGCCCTAAGAACATAGCCGAGAGAACTAACCCTTGGGGTTAGCGCGTAGGACCGGGCTCGGCGGCGGCGCACACAGGCCGTGGATTAGGCCATTGGACTACGGTATACCCCCCGTCTGGTAGAATTAAGAGGAGAACTCGGTGACACGGCGGATCATGTTCCTTCCTCCAAGCTGGAGCAGCTGTTCCAAGGATCGCCGGGTTCTCTCTCCTTTCCGCCCCCTACCTGAGTTCTAACATTACTGGTACCTGAATGAAAACTCACATCCGCGAATAACTCCGCGGTAGCTAAGTTGTATTTTTGATGTTAGCATCCTGTCGAGATTTGTAAGACGTAAAGGATGCAAATAGATGGTAAGAGTATTTAGAAGTGTCTTAGTATTGCTCGCGGCAAGCTTCCTGTCTTACGCGGCCGCAATCGACGTGACCTATACGGTTAACGGTTCCGCGGGCGCGTGGGACTTGAACTTTGCGGTGAGCAATAACATGACGGCGTGGCCGCAACAGGATATTTATCAATTCGGGGTAGCGCTCAGCGCCCCAGGAGTCACCGGCAGCCCGGCCGGCTATGATCCGACCCTCTACGCAACCTGGACCAACTTCTTTTTGGGCGGCAGCGCGATTTTCTACAACAATATCTGGTTCGACGGAAGCGACTTCAACCACCTGCTGCCCGGCACCGGTCTCGCCGGATTCACCGTGACCGTGGCGGACCTGGTCGCGCCGACCTCGGTTGCGTGGTTTGCCTTCTCGGTGCCCGTGAGCTTTGACCCGGCAGACATTTATACCGGATCCGATTCCTTTAACATCGATCCCGACTTTCTTACCGCGGGCTTCGAAGGGGACGCGGCTGCGGTTCCCGAGCCGGCCCCGCCAATCCTGCTCGCCTTCGGATTCGCTACCTGCGGTTTTCTGCGCCGCCTTCGCCGATGATGGCCGGCGAAAACAGAAGCTCCTACCGCCTTTTTCTCTCTCTGCGCAGGCCGGTGGGGAACTCTTACTCTATCCTTCAGCCCGCCCGCTTTTGTTTTCAACGATACAGCTTTGGCAGGCTGATTGCTCAGTCCGGTACCTTCCCGGCCGAGACATTCTTGCCACTTCTCCGCTCGCCAAACCAGAACCGCTGAGCGCCGGGTCATCACGCAACTTTATGAAGACTCGACTGTGTTTCTGGTTTTCGATTATTTTATCTCTCTCAGGAGGCGTGCCATTCGCTTATGGCGCCAACCCGATCACTCATCAAATCACCCTGCCGGCCGGAATGAGCTGGTGCGGCGACGACATGATCAATGGGCTGTTCACCCAAGTGAACGCCTTCAGGGCGCAAAATGGCGCAGCCGCTTTGGGCAGTTCAACCCTGGGAATGAAGGATGCCGAGATGAGGGCGATGCAGTTTGCGATCTATATGCAGACCCATTCGCCGGGCTCTCCCGGGTTCGATCCGCACCAGGGGTATGATACGACGGCGGCGAGCCTTGGCTACAACCTCGTGAGCGAAAATCTGGCGTATATGACGATCGACCCTGTCTACATCGTGTACGCTGCGTGGCAGGATTCACTACATATCGCCGCGATGCTGGCCTCGGATGCCAATGTCATGGGCGTCTCCTGTGTAACCTATGCCGGCACGGCGTATTGGAGTTATGAACCGGGCTCCTGCGCCTCCTGCGGCACCACACCGCCTCCTCCGCCTCCCCCGGCCGGAGTTCCCACGCTGGACAGCGAGGAATGGGCGTTCCTGACGCTGATCAACAATTACCGGGCGCAGAACGGACTCGGTTCTTTGCAGGTTTCGGTGAACCTGGAAAATTCGGCGCTGTGGATGAGCAGCGACATGGCGACGAAGAACTACTTCTCCCATACGGACAGCCTGGGACGTACCAGCGGTGCACGGTTCGCGGCCTTCAACTATCCTTATACCCCTTGGGGAGAAAACATTGCGGCGGGCTACGCGGACGCGCAAAATTCATTTAACGGCTGGCTCAACGCCTGCGATGCCGACGCGTCGGGCACGTGCACGTATGCCCACCGCCAGAACATGCTCACGGCGTCATTTAAAGTGATCGGCATCGGCCGCGCCTTTGGCAGCAGTTCGACGTACGGGTGGTATTGGGTCACCGACTTCGGCGGAGTCGTCGACCAGACGATTACGCCCCCAGGCGGACAGCCTTCCGCTCCTACGATTACCTCGTTCTCGGCCAGCCCGTCGACCATCGTCACCGGGCAGAGCGCCACCCTTTCATGGAATGTGACCGGCGCCAACACGGTCTCGATCGACGGCGGAATCGGCGCAGTCTCGGGCACGGGTTCGAAGACCGTCTCTCCGGCTCAGACCACCACTTACACCTTGACGGCGACCAACGCAGCGGGCAGCATCACGGCGCGCGCGACGGTCACAGTCGGAGCGGCCCAGGACACGCAACCTCCGACCGCTCCCACTCTCACGTCGGTATCGCCCAAGAGTTCGACGGAAGCCGACCTTTCGTGGACCGCGAGCAGCGATAACGTGGGCGTCGCGGGCTACCAGATCCTGCGCAACGGATCGGCGCTGACCACGGTTCCGGCATCGGCGGGTTCGTTTGCCGATACCAGCGTGCAGGCGGGCGCCACTTACGCGTATTCGGTCAAGGCGTTCGACGCGGCGGGAAATACTTCGGCGGCGAGCAACACGGTATCGGTCACGATACCCGCGGCGCCTCCGTCCGGGTCGAGCTGCCCGGCGGCTGCGCAGGGGGCGTTCACCGGCTGCTACTACAACAACCTGACGCTCAGCGGTAATCCTGCCCTGACCCGGTCCGACAGCCAGATCAATTTCGATTGGGGCAGCTCCGCGCCCACGTCCGCGGTTACAGCAGGTAACTTCTCGGTTCGATGGCAGGGTAACTTTCTCTTTACAGCGGGGACTTATACCTTCAAAGCGCTGACCTCCGATGGCATGCGGCTGTACATCGATGGCAGCCTCATGCTAGACCGGTGGCGGGACCAGGCTTCGACGTTCTATTCCGTCCAGCAGCAGTTGGCCGCGGGAACGCACCTGATCACCGTGGAGTATTACGAGCACTCCGGTTGGTCGACCGCTCATGTCACGTGGCAGAACGCCACGCCGGCGGTCCAACCACCCACGATTCTCTCGTTCTCCGCGGCGCCCGCGTCGATTGTCACCGGGGCGGCATCCACGCTGTCCTGGAGCGTCAATGGTGCGACGACGATCACGATCGATAACGGCTTGGGTGATGTTTCGGGACTGACCTCAAAGGCCGTATCGCCGAATCAGACCACCGCCTATACGCTCACCGCAACGAACAGCGCGGGTAGTGTCACCGCGCGCACGACAGTCGCCGTGAGTGCGATACAGGATACTCAGCCGCCAACGACGCCGACACTGATTTCGGCGGCAGCGAAGAGCTCGAATCAGGTAGACCTTGCGTGGTCCGCCAGCACGGACAATGTCGGCGTGCCGAGCTACCAGATCATCCGCAACGGCAGCCCGTTGACCTCCGTTCCCGGTACTTCCTATTCCGATCTGGGTGCGAGTCCGAACAGCACTTATACGTATAGCGTTCGGGCAACTGACGCCGCGGGTAACTTCTCGGCGGCCAGCAACACGATCACGCTAACCACCCCGGCTCCGCCCGTCACAGGTGGCGCGTGTCCGGCGGCAACGAGCGGCGCCTTCACGGGTTGTTACTACAACAACCTGACTTTGAGCGGCAACCCCGCGCTCGTCCGAACCGACAGTCAGATCAACTTCGACTGGGGAACGGGTTCTCCGGCGCCGGCCGTCACTCCCGATAACTTCTCGGCACGGTGGCAGGGTTACTTCACGTTCCCGCAAGGGACGTCGACGTTCACTGTGACGGCTTCGGACGGCATGCGGCTTTACATCGACGGCAATCTCGTGCTCGACCGTTGGCGCGATGAAGCGGCGACGATGTACACCAGCGTGCAGACGCTCAGCGCCGGATCGCATCTCATCACGGTGGAGTACTACGAGCACACGGGCTGGCCGACGGCCCACCTCACGTGGCGGTAGATACGGGGAGCTGCGACGGTTACGGAGCGGTCGTGCGGTTCGGGTTGATTTGCCCTGCGGCCACCGCTGCGTTGAAGAACACACACCAATCGGAGCCGCGACGGTTACGGAGCGGTGGTCACGCGACCACCGCTCCCTGACGGTCGCGGCTCCGATTGAGGGCTCGGCCCTTCAACGGAGTTTTTCGGCGCTGCGAC
>JAOAPT010000040.1 GCA_025463045.1 Candidatus Solibacter sp. | reverse complement strand
GCCACGCTGTTCGTGACCGATACCGAACCTTGTTGCAAGGGCATTCCGGATCTTCGAGCCAAGCCTCTGCCGGTATCCATCGAATCGGCCTGCCCGCTGTTCGCTTCGCGGCGGTTGATTTCCCGAGCGAAATCGTCGTGCAATGTAACGGTCACGCGGTTGTGACGAAGGGAGGGTACACTGGGCGGATCATGTTCTTGCGTGCGATGTTTTTGATTGCGGCGGGATGCTGCACATTCTTCGGAGCGGACAAGGTAGTGGGTGGGCCGTTCGCTGTAAACGTGACCAGCCGGAGTGCGAGCGTGGTGTGGATTGTGGAGAACGACACGGTGACATTGAAGGCGGCGGGGAGTACGGTGATCAAATCGCCGGCGCTGCGCGCTGAGAAGTCGGAGATGACGGGGCTGCAGCCGAATACGCGCTACGACTACGAAGTAGCGGGACTCAAGGGCTGGTTCAAGACGGCGCCGACGGAGACGGTACCGTTCCGCTTCGTGCTCTACGGCGATGTGCGGACGCGGCATGACGTGCACCGGCGGGTGATCGCGAAGATCATCGAGAGCGGCGTGCCGGATCTGGTGCTGCACTCGGGCGATCTGGTGGAGAACGGGATCGATTCGGCGCTATGGGCGAATTTTTTCGACATCGAGCGCGCGTTGTTGCGGCAGACGGCGTTCTTTCCGTCGCTGGGAAATCATGAGCGGAATTCGAAGGATTTCTACGACTACTTTCAGAGGGACTTGCCTTATTACAGCTTCAATTGGGGGAATGCGCATTTCACGGTGATGAATAGCGACATCAACAACGTGTCGGCGGTGAAGAGCGGGCGCGATGAGTTCTGGCAGCGGCAGACGCGATGGCTGGAGGAAGATTTGGCGGCCGCGCAGAAGTCGGACTTCCGGTTCGTGGTGGCGCATCATGCCCCGTTCACGGCGGTGGAGCGGCGGCAGGGCGACAATCCCCAAATGACGGCGCTGACGGGCACGTTCGAGAAGTATCACGTGACGGCGGGGTTGTTCGGGCACGATCACAACTACCAGCACTATTTGAAGAACGGCGTGCATTACGTGGTGAGCGGAGGCGGCGGCGCGCCGCTATACGACGTGAACAAACCCGATCCCGCGATCACGCAGAAGGTAGTGAAGATCGAGAACTTCGTGAGCGTCAGCGTGGACGGGAAGACGGCGAAGGCGCGCGCGATTTCGATCGAGGGCAAGGTCCTGGACGAGTGGGAGTTTCGGGCGTCGGCGGCGAAGTAGGGCGTTGGGATTTCAGCGAGCGAGGCCCGGATCGATCGCCTCGGCGAACGCGATGTGGTTGCCATCGGGGTCGGTGATCATACACGTCTTGACCTTGTCGTTCGCCGTCCGATTGCTCGTGTCGATGTGCAACTTTCGCAGGTGCGCGATTTGCTCTTCGATGCTGTTTACGACCAGCGTGAAAGAGCCGGCCCCCGCGCGCTCGGGCAACTGATAGAGTTGCAGCCCTCCACCGCGCTCAAAGTGCCATTCCGCTACTTCGGGCATCGGCCTCGACGGCGGTCTGTCGAAGATTCCTTCGTACCATTTGGCTGACGAATCCAGATTCTTGACGGCTACACTTGCCAGTGCGTTGTTGATCGACACACTAACGCATCAGCACGCGAGTGACCACGGTGCTGCGTCAAGCGATAATTCAGGTGTGGCTCATCCCGATCTCGATCGTCTGCTGGATTTCTCATTGCGCTTTGCGCAGGATTTGCTGAAGAGGCGCGGTGCGTTCTTTCCGTTCGCGGCGACGGTGGGCGCTACGGGCGAGTTGAAGCCGCTCGCGGTGCACTCCGACGAGGAGAGGCCGGATCCGAAGAAGCTTCTGGATGAGACAACCGAGGTGTTGAAGGGGCTCGCGCGATCCGGCAAGGTTACGGCGACGGCGCTTTGCTATGACAGTACGGTCGCGGTGAAGGGCACGGCGAAGAGTAAGCAGGATGCGATTGCGGTGGCACTCGAACACGCGAGCGGCGAGGCGGCGGTGGTGTATCTGCCGTACAGAAAGATCAAGGGCGGATTTAGTTACGGCGAGACTATTGGGGTGAAGGGCGAGGGGAAGGTGTTCGGGCAGGGATAGGCCGGAACGCCGGCCCTATTTGCACGCGACGTGGAAGTGGAGTTTGTCGGAGTGGGTGCGGTCGGGAGAGATGATTTGGAGGACGACCCAACCGTCGGCAGGGCCGCGAAGCAGCCAGTCGTACGTGACCGGCAGGGTCGCCGGCTTGTCGAAGTTGAGGACGAACGTGCGAGTGGAAGGCTGGTCGCTGCGGACCCAGGCGTAGCGGACGGGGCCGGGAGCGCTGGCGGTGATGCGGCCGGTGAAATGGACGCGCGCGGGGTGGCAGTTGCCGGTGATGCGCGGGGGATCGTCCACGACGGCCTTTACGGAGATGGCGGCCAACAGAAGCGGGAGCACGTCTTCAGGATAATAGGTACGTGGCGATGCTGGAAGTTCGCGAGGCCGGATTGTATTGCCCGCAGGGCGATTTCTACATCGACCCCGCGCTGCCGGTGGCGCGTGCGCTGATCACGCACGCGCACGGCGATCATGCGCGCGCGGGATCGCAGGCGTACCTCACGACACGTACCGGCGAGGCGCTGGTGCGTGCGCGCGTCGGCGATGAGGCGGCGATCGAGAGCTTGCCGTACGGTGCGACGCGGCGCGTCGGCGAAGTGGACGTGGCGTTCCATCCGGCCGGGCACATTCTGGGGTCGGCGCAGATTCGCCTCGAGCATGCGGGCGAAGTCTGGGTGGTGTCGGGCGATTACAAACTCTCGCCGGACCCCACGTGCATGCCGTTCGAGCCGATTCGCTGTCACACGTTCGTCACGGAATCGACATTCGCGCTGCCCATCTTTCGATGGGGCGATGCGGCGGGCGTGGTGCGCGAGATCGAGGAATGGTGGCGCGGGAATCGGGAGGCGGGGCGCGCGAGTGTGCTGTTCGCGTACCCGGTGGGCAAGGCGCAACGAATTCTGTCGCAGCTGGACGCGAGCGGCGGGCCGCTGATCTACCAGGAAGCGGTGGAGCGGGTGAACGCGATTTATCGGGGGCAGGGAATTGCGCTGCCGCACGCGACGGAGGGCGGGGACCTGTCGCAGGCATTGGTGATCGCGTCGCCGCAGATGCAAGGGTCGGCTTGGCTGCGGCGATTCGGGAAGGCGTCGATGGCGTTCGCGTCGGGATGGATGCGGATTCGCGGGACGCGGCGGCGGCGATCGCTGGATCGCGGGTTCGTGATTTCGGATCACGCGGACTGGCCGGGATTGTTGCAGGCGATCGGGGAATCGGGCGCGGAGAACGTGTGGGTGACGCACGGGTATGTGGGGGCGCTGGTGCGGTGGCTCGAGGAGAACGGGAAGCGGGCGGTGGCGGTGGAGTTGAAACTGCCGGCCGAGGAGGCGGCGGAATGAAGGCGTTCGCCGCGTTGTATGCCGCGCTCGATCAGACCACGAAGACGAATGCAAAGGTGGAGGCGCTGAAACAATATCTCGCGGCGGCGGCGCCGGAGGATGCGGCGTGGGCGATCACATTTCTGATCGGGCGACGGCCGAAGCGGCTGCTGGAATCGCGCAAGCTGGCGCAGTGGGCGATGGAAGAGGCGGGCGTTCCCGACTGGCTGTTCGGGGAGTGCTATCACGCGGTTGGTGATTTCGCGGAGACGATGGCGCTGCTGCTGCCGCCGGCGGAGAATTCGAGCGCGCTGCCCTTGCATGTGTGGATCGAAGAGCGGCTGCTGCCGCTGCGCGAGGCGGATGATGAGACGCGGCGCGCGCGGCTGGTGGAGGCGTGGCGCGAGATGGACGAGCCGCAGCGCTTCGCGTGGAACAAGCTGCTGACCGGCGAGTTCCGCGTGGGCGTGTCGCAGACGCTGGTGGTGCGCGCCATCGCGGAGGCGAGCGGGATCGCGCCGGAAGTGATGGCGCACCGGCTGATGGGGGACTGGCTGCCGAGCGCGGAATTCTGGCGGCAACTGGTGGCGCACGATACGCGCGATGCGGATATCAGCCGGCCGTATCCGTTCTGCCTGGCGTATCCGGTGGAGGGCGAGGTGGAGGAACTTGGCGATCCGGCGGAGTGGCAGATCGAGTGGAAGTGGGATGGGATTCGATCGCAGTTGATCCGGCGGCAGCGGCAGACGTTTGTGTGGTCGCGCGGCGAGGAGTTGATGACGGACCGGTTCCCGGAGTTGGACGCGCTCGGGGCGCTACTTCCCGAGGGCACGGTGATCGATGGCGAGATTCTGCCGTGGAAGGACGGCGCGCCGCTGGTGTTCGCGCAGATGCAGCGGCGGATCGGGCGGAAGGTGCTCGGGCCGAAGATTCTGGGGGAAGTTCCCGTGGTGCTGGTGGGGTACGACCTGCTGGAATGGAACGGCGAGGATGTGCGCGAGCGGCCGCTGGAGTGGCGTCGTGCGCGGCTGGAAGAGATGGCGCCGGCCGGGTCGGCGCTGGTGATTTCGCCGGTGGTGCGCGGGGCGACGTGGGATGAATTGCGAGCGCTGCGGGAGGAGTCGCGGGGGCGCAAGGTCGAAGGCTTCATGCTGAAGCGGTACGGATCGCCGTATCGCGTGGGACGGAAGAAGGGGGATTGGTGGAAGTGGAAGATCAATCCCTACACGGTGGATTGCGTGCTGATTTACGCGCAGCCGGGGAACGGGCGGCGGGCGAGTTTGTTCACCGATTATACGTTCGGGGTTTGGGACGACGGGAAGCTGGTGCCGTTCGCGAAGGCGTACTCGGGGTTGACGGACGACGAGATTCGCGAGGTCGACGCGTTCGTGAGGCGGAATACGGTGGAGAAGTGGGGTCCGGTGCACGCGGTCAAGCCGGAGCTGGTGTTCGAGTTGGCGTTCGAGGCGATCCAGAAATCGTCGCGGCATAAGTCGGGGATCGCGGTGCGATTTCCGCGGATGGCGCGGTGGAGGAAGGATAAGCGGGCGGAGGATGCGGATTCGCTGGATACGATCCGGGGGCTGGTGGCTGGCCACGACCAAGAAAATCTTTAGCCGCCGATGAACGCCGATAAAAAAAGGAGAGCTTTATAAAGGGGGCTCTGGCGCCCTAGCGACTAAAGGGCGGGGGTTGCGTCTAACGGTTTGGGATACTGATACTTCATGGCAAAAGTGTTGATTGCGGGGGGCGGCCTCGCGGGGCTGGCTACCGCGGCGGCGCT
>JAOAPT010000033.1 GCA_025463045.1 Candidatus Solibacter sp. | reverse complement strand
AACCCGTCGTTGTTGACATCGCGCACCTGCATCGAGGAAAGCTCCGCCGCGACGTAAGTGGACCAGCGCTGCGGCGGCCCGAAGTTCTGCCCGAAGTTGCGGGAGACGAAGATGCCTCGCGGCCCGGCGACCAGAATGTCCTTGGCGACCGGTGCGCGTGAAGTGAAGTTGCCGAAGCGAAGTCCATCCTGCACGCTCTGCAACTCCCACCCGTTGGCGGCCGAAAAATGCGCCGAGACGAGTTTCGGTTCGCCGAATCCCGCACGATGATTGGAGAGCGCGGTCCAGACGCCGCGCGAAGTCGCGTACACCAGATCGTCCGCGCCATCGCCATCAATGTCGGCCAGCCAAAAGCGATTGCCGTTGGCCGACCATTCCGGGTCTGCGATCGCGAGCCATGGCGACGCAAGATCGAGCGTCGGAGTCGCGGCCGGCCCAATCGCCGGCAGCGCGCACCAGACCTGGAGATCGCCGCGCACCTTACACGCGCCTGCCTTCTTCGCGCCGGCGATATCGCCCATCACGACTGGGCCCACGCCATCGCCCGTGCCGAACTCCGCGGTGAGCTGCGTCGCGGCGCCGAGCCGAAGGTTGCCGAGAATGCCGGGCGCCGCATCAGGAGGAACCGCCGTGTATGCCGGCCCGAGCCGCTCAAAGAGACGCCGCGTCAGCCGGAGCGCCCAATCCGTGGTGATCTCGACTTCGGTACGATCGTGAATCAGCACGATGCAGCCCTGCTGCGCGCACTGCTGCCGCACCTGCGCGAAGTACGCGTCGGCACAATCCTCCGGACTCATCCCGGCGGCATACCAGCCTGCATCGCCGTTGAATTGAAGTCCGTTGATCGGCACGGTCGCGTCGACGTCCATCCCGATCGGCCCGGTGAGTTTGCCGAGCGTCGCATCCGCGTTGAGAATCGCGGCGACTGTCGAGTCGAAGGCGAGCCCCGGCGGCCGGAAGAGTTTGATGCCGTCGGGCTGAAACGGATCGAGCATCTGCTGCGCGAGCCGCACGTGGCGAAGCACGCGATTCGGCTGGTCCTTGATGCTGGTCAGCGGGACGTGATACCAAGTGTGATTGGCGATGATGTGACCGCGAGCGAGCAGTTCGGCATCGATCGTGACCGGATGAATGTCGCCATTCATGCACGCCGAGGAGAGCGGGTCTGAGCCGTTGACCGCCGCCGCCTCGAAATGACAGCCCACCTGGAAGAAGGTGGCGACGATCCCGAGATTCGCCAGCAGCTCGCCGAGCTTCTGCGTCTGGTTGAAACCGGTCGACGAAATGGTACCGGAGACGCCATCGTCGAGCGTCACCACCAGATGGCGAGGCGGCAGGTCGACACCCGTATATTGCTGATTATCGGTGCGAAACTGCGCCGTCGCCGCGGAGGCGAACAGCAAAAACAACATGGTTTTCATGCATCTCCTCTTACGGACACACTTCTTACGGACACACTTCGGGTATGCGAGCTGAATGGGTCTTCAGGAGAGTCGATGGGCCCTGGTGACCTGCGGAGCTTAGTTCAAACGAACCAATACCCTACGAAACGTATGAAAACATCATGCCGTAAAGGTTTGTAAGAATCTATACTTCACACGGAAATTTAACGCGGCGTTTGCCCGTTTTTGTTCCAGTACGAAAGTAGGGGCGGTGCAAAGGCTATCCTTAACTTATGGTGAAGTTCCTGATCGGGCTCGCAACGGGAGTAGCGCTGGTGTTTCTCTCGATTGTTTTGCTGTTCATCGTGGCGCTGCGCTTCCGCGAAAGGCCGCCGGTAATCGCCAACGATTCTGTTCTGGTACTGCACCTCGAAGGCGAGCTCCCCGAAAAGCCGCCGGTCGAAGTGCCGTCATTTCTCACCGGCGACCACACCCCCACGACCGTGATCGGCGTCTGGTCGGCGCTCGAGAAGGCGGCGGCCGACGCGCACATTCGCGCGGTGGTGCTACAACCCGAAGGCATCTCCGCGGGTTGGGCGAAGCTGCAGGAACTGCGCCTGGATATCGACAAATTCAAGAAATCGGGCAAGCCCGTGTTCGCCTATCTGCGGCAACCGGGAACGCGCGAATATTTCGTCGCCAGCAGCGCCGACCGCGTCTATCTCGGACCGAGCGACCCGGTGATGCTCAAGGGATTGCGCGCGGAGCTGATGTACTTCAAGAACACGCTGGACAAAATTGGAGTGAGCGTCGAGATAGAACACGCGGGCAAGTACAAGGATTTCGGCGACATGTTCACTCGCACCAACATGAGTCCCGAAACCCAGATGGTGATGAACAGCATTGTCGACGACCTGTATGCCGGGCTGGTTAACGGGATCGCCGCGGGCCGGAAGCGGACGCCCGAAGATGTCCGCGCGATCATCGACCAGGGACCGTTCACCGCGAGTCAGGCGCTGAAGACCGGACTGGTCGACGAGCTGCGATTCGAAGATCAGATGTGGGGCGAGCTAAAAGACAAGTTGAAATCCGGCGAGCCTTCCAAGGTCTCGCTGGACAAGTACTCGAAGGTCACCGCGGAATCGCTCGGACTGCAGGGCAAGAGCCAGATCGCGATTGTGGTCGGGTCGGGCGACATCATTCGCGGCGATGTGAATGACGATGGCGGCAGCGAAACCAATCTCACGTCGTACGGCTTCAACAAATTATTGCGCCGCGTGGAGAACGATTCGCAGGTGAAGGGCGTGGTGGTGCGGATCGATTCGCCGGGGGGCGAGGTCACGGCGTCCGACGAGATCTGGCATGAGATGAACATCCTTGCGAAGAAGAAGCCGCTGGTGATCTCGATGTCGGACGCCGCGGCCTCGGGCGGCTATTACATGGCGATGACCGGCAGCCCGATCGTGGCGTATCCCGCGACCCTGACGGGATCGATCGGCGTGGTGTTCGGCAAGCCAAGTCTTCACGGCCTTTACGACAAGTTAGGCATCACGAAGGACGCCATCCAGCGCGGCAAAAATGCGAACATCGACTCCGACTACACTCCGCTTACGCCGGAGCAGCGTATGAAATTGAAGGAAGGCATCGACGAGAGCTACAAGGACTTCGTGAGCAAGGTCGCCGAGGCGCGCCATCGCAGCTTCGAGCAGATCGACGACGTGGCGCAAGGCCGCGTGTGGCTCGGCTCGCAGGCCAAGCCGATCGGGCTGGTAGACGAAACGGGCGGGCTGGATAAGGCGATCGAGTTGGTGAAGCAGAAGGCGAACATCGCGGCGAGCGAGCGCGTCAACCTGATGGTGTATCCGGGACGGCGTAACTTCCTCGACATCCTGATGAAGAAATCGCAAGAAGACATGATGGAAGCGAAGTTGTCGCAGGTGCTCGGGCATGTGCCATTCCACGCCTGGCTACGCGGCGGCTTCCTGCGGATCATGCCTTATTGGGTGGAAGTCCGGTAGCGCCGTCCGGGCCCTCGCGCAGCACCTCGCGGATCTTTCGATTCAGCGCGGCGGAGGTGAAGGGCTTCTGAATGAAGGACGTTTCCGAGGAGAGCACGCCGTGATCGATTACACCGCCATCGGTGTAGCCCGACATGAACAGTACGCGGATGCCGGGACGCGCCGTCAACACCTGCCGCGCGAGTTCCGGACCGTTCATTCCGGGCATAACAATGTCGGTGAGTAGCAGGTCGATTGTTCGTTCGGGGTCGGCGACCACACGCAGGGCGGCGGCAGGGGAAGCGGCGTCGATCACTTGATAGCCGCGGACGGTGAGAATCGTGCGGGTCAGGCTGCGCACCTGTTGATCGTCTTCGACGAGAAGAACGGTTTCCACACCGGGAGCGGGCTCTTCCAATTCCCAGGGCTCGCTCAGAGTTTCCGCGGTGCCGGCGACAACGGGGAGATAAATCTTGAACGCGGTGCCATGGCCGGGCTCGCTGTAGACCACGATCTCGCCGCCGTTTTGTTTGACGATACCGTAGACGATGGAAAGTCCGAGACCGGTGCCCTTGCCTCTTGCCTTCGTCGTGAAGAACGGCTCGAAGAGTTGCGCCTGGGTAGCCTCGTCCATGCCGGTGCCGGTGTCGCTGACGGCGAGCAGCGTGTAGCGGCCGCCAGCGACACCGATGTGGCGGCCGGCACATTCGCTGGTCAGTTCGACGTTCGCCGTTTCGATGGTGAGCTTGCCGCCTTTGGGCATCGCATCGCGCGAGTTGACGGCGAGATTCATGATGACTTGCTGCATGTGCGAGGGATCCACGCGAACAGGCAGAATGTCGGGTACGAGGCGCGTTTCAAGTTGGATATCCTCGCCGATAATGCGGGCGAGCATGTTCTCGATCTGGTGGACCACGTCGTTCAGCGATACCACGCGCGGCATCGCCATCTGACGGCGGCTGAACGCGAGAAGTTGATTCGTGAGATCCGAGGCGCGATGGGCGGCCAGGTGGATCTCGTCGGCGAACTCGAGAGCCTGCGAGTCCTGCGCGATATGATCGCGAATCATTTCGGTGTACCCCAGGATGACGGTCAGCAGATTATTGAAATCGTGAGCGACGCCGCCGGCGAGGCGTCCGACGGCCTCCATCTTCTGCGATTGAATCAGCTGGCTTTCGAGCGACTGGCGTTCGGCCGTCCGCTTGGCGACACGATCTTCGAGCTGTTCGTTCATCTTGCGAACTTCCGCTTCCGCCACGCGGCGCTCCTCGATTTCTCCGGCCAGCGAGCGGTTGACCTTCTCAAGCTGCGATGGACTGGGCAGCGCGATCAGAGTCGGCATCATGGGAACCAGCATGATGAAGGTGGCGACGGATGCTACCGCGGTGATCGCCTTGATCACACCGTCGAGCCGGTAGTAGGGATGCCAGATGGTGATGGCAGACATCAGGTGAGTGGTGCCGCACGCGAAGATGAAGATGCCGAAGGCGATGAAGATTACGCTGAATTCGATGTCGCGGCGCTTACGGACGAAATAGAAAAGCAGAAAGGGAATCGCGTAATAGGCGGCGGTGATCAGTAGGTCGGAGGTGGCGTTGAGCCAGAGGACCGCGGGGTCCCACAGATAGCACATACCATGCGGCATGAACTCTGTGGACAACAGCTTACGAAAGAAGTCAAACACGGACAGGGTCCCTCCAACACAACACTTATCCCCGATAGGCGGAATGGTACAACTGAATAGAATCATGTTACAGAATCCGAGACTCAACCGTCTGTTTTTCTCAGATCTTCGGTGCTTCGACCTGGCGATCGATCACGGCGTGTTTCACAACGCGGAGTTTCTGGCGGGAATCGAGGATCTGCCGGCTGCGGTGGCCACGGCGATCGAGGCCGGACCGGACGCGATTCAGTTAGGGCTCGGACAGGCGCGGCTGCTGCAGGGTGTAGTAGGACGCAAACCGGCCTTGGTGTTACGCGGCGATGTCGCGAATGTTTACGGTCCCAACTTACCGCCGCACTTATTTTGCATGCCGTTGGGTAACGCAGTGGAGCAGGCGCTGCGGGTGGACGCGGCGGCGCTCGTCCTGAATCTCTTTCACGCCCCGGGCCAGACGGAGTTGTACCGGCAGTGCCTCGCGAACATCGCGGCCGTGAAGCCGGAGTGCGAACGCTATGGCATGCCGTTGATGATCGAGCCGCTAATCTTCGAAGCGGGCACGCGCGGCAACTACGAGAGTTCCGGCAGTTGCGGCGAGATCGTGACGCTGGTGCGGCAGGCGGTGGAACTCGGCGCGGACCTGATCAAGAGCGATCCGCCGACACACGCGTGCGATTTCCACCGGATCGTGGAAGCGGCGGGCGGCATCCCGGTGCTTGCGCGCGGCGGCGGACGGATGAATGAGGAGACCGTGTTCGCGCGCACGCTCGAGACGCTGCAGCAGGGTGCGAGCGGGATCGTTTACGGTAGAAATATCATTCAACACCCGAAGCCCAAAGAGATGACGCAGGCGCTGATGGCCCTGGTGCATCACGGCGCGGGGGTGGATGAGGCGATGGAGATCCTGCAGGGTGGAGGCGTCCGCGAGTTAAACTGATATAGGGGGCTCCGGGTGCATTCGCACGGTCACAGTCACGGACACGTTCACGGGACAGGGAAGATTCTAGGCTGGTCGCTGGTGGCAACCACCGTCTTCGTCCTGCTGGAGCTGGTGGCCGGCTTGCGCTCGCACTCCCTCGCGCTGCTTTCCGATTCGGCCCACAACTTCACCGATGCGCTGGCGATCGGACTCGCGTGGGTCGGCCTGCGCATGCAGGCGAAGCCGGCGGATGAGACCAAGACCTACGGCTATCACCGCGCGAGCGTGCTTTCGGCGTTCGTGAACGCGCTCACACTGGTGGCGCTGTCGGTATGGATTCTGTACGAGAGCGTGCTGCGGCTGCGCAATCCGGAACCGGTTCAGGAATCCGTGATGATGGCGATCGCCGGACTGGGCCTCGCGATGAATGGCGGCATCATGCTCGCGCTCCGAGCGGCGAGTAAGAACGATCTCAATATCCGCAGCGCGTTTGTACACATGCTGGGCGACGCCTTGGGCTCGGTCGCGATCGTCCTCGGCGCGATCGCCATCCGGTACACCGGCTGGGTGCAGGTCGACCCGCTGCTCTCGATTGTGATCGCCCTGCTGATTGTGTGGACGGCGTGGGATATCATCCGTGAATCGCTGAACATCCTGCTGGAGGGACTACCGCGCGGCATTCATCTGGGCGACGTGGCGAAGTCCATGGGGGCGGTGAGCGGAGTCCTTGGCGTGCACGATCTGCACATTTGGAGCCTCGGATCGAACACGCACGCGCTGAGCTGCCACGTGCTGATCGAAGACGTGCCGCCCTCGGCGAGCGATTGCATCCTGCGAAAGCTAAACTCGCTGCTCGAGCACCAGTACGGGATCTCGCACACCACGGTGCAGTTCGAGCATGTGAGCTGCGCGATCTCGGAGACCGGGTGCGCGATCCCTGTCGCCGAACAGCATCATCATCACGATCACTGAGTGTGGCGTGGGCGAAACGGAAGTGCAGGCGCTCGGGAAGGCGAACCCCGACCGGGAGTGAGCGGTGGCCCGCTTCGGCGACCACCGCTCCCTCATGGTCGCGGCTCGGATGGGCGCTCGTTCTTCAACGGGGTGGTCGCGCGGTCGGCGGAAGCGCTCCGTAACCGTCGCTGCTCGTTGTTCACGGCACGCCCCTCAAATCACTAACCCACGACGCACCGCGCTAAGCACCAACTCCGCCGTGCTGTGCAGATCGAGCTTCTCCATAATGCGCCAGCGGTGCGTTTCCACGGTGTGCAAACTCAAATTGAGGCGGCTGGCGATTTCCTTGTTACTGTTCCCTTCGGCAAGCAACTGGTAGACCTGCCGCTCGCGGTCGGTGAGGCTATCGAAGCGATCCGAGACATCCTTTGCGTCCTGCAAGCGCGCGACGCCGCCCTGAAAAATGCGGGCCACCGCCGGACTGAAGAATGCCGTTCCGCGGAGCACCGTATGGATCGCCTGAATCAGCTCTTCGCCAGCGGAGTTCTTGAGGACGTAGCCGCGCGCGCCCGCCTTCACCGCCCGGAGCACGTAGCGCTCATCGCTGTACATGCTGAGAATGAGGACCGCCGTATGCGGCGAATGCTTGATGATCTGCGCGGTCGCCTCGATCCCGTTGAGCTCCTTCATCGCGACATCGACGATCGCGATATCGGGCTTTTGCGCGCGTGCCGCTTCGACGGCTTCGATTCCGGAACTGGCTTCGGCGACGATGTCGAAATCGGGGCGGCCTTCGAGAATATGCCGGAGACCCTGGCGCATCAGGGTGTGATCGTCTGCGAGAAGAATGCGAATCGACATTATGCCTGTACCTCAATGGATTGCGGAGTAAGTGGGATCCGCAACGCGATGCGGGTACCGTGACCGGGAGCGGAATCGACGATCAGCGAGCCTCCGGCGTTGCCGGCGCGCTCGCGCATACCGAGCAGGCCCAGCCCCATGCTGCGGACCGGGCGGTGCTGGCCGTCCATCTGAAAGCCCGCGCCGTCGTCTTCGATTTCGGCGGTGAGCGCTTCCGGGAACTGTCGAACCGACACGCGAACCTTGCGCGCACCGGCGTGTTTCTCACAATTGTGCAGCGCCTCCTGGACGACGCGGTAGACGCACGTCTTCACCGTATCGGGAAGCTGGTCGGCGACACCCTCGTCCACGAACTCGCAGACAATGCCGCTGCGGCGCAGAAAATCCTCGAGCTGAAATTGGAGTGCGGGAACGAGGCCGAGATCGTCGAGCAGCGCGGGGCGGAGCAGACCGGAAATATTGCGGACCGTCTGGACGGTGCGTTCGGCGAGCTCGCGAGCTCGCGCGAGATGTTCATGGAGTGGGGATGGAGGGCCGCCGAGGAGTGCTTGCGTGCGCGAGATTTCGATTTGCAGCAGCGCGAGCGTCTGGCCGATCTCATCGTGAAGCTCGCGCGAAAGCCGGCGGCGGCCCTCCTCTTCGATTTCCAGCAGGCGGGCGGAAAGGCGCTGCAGTTCACCGCGCGTCTCCTCGACCTTGGCAAAGTGGCGGTCCGCCTCGCGCTCCAGGTTTTCGGCGTGACGCAAGCTGAGGCGCGCGACCACGATGCTGAGGAGCACTCCGATCGCCAGCATCAAGAAGAGGCGTCCGGCGGCCCGGCGGCGCGTTCCGGCAAACTCGCCCTCGCTATCCTGCAGCATGCGCTGGTCGGCGAGGGTCAGTTCGCGAAGAGCGTTGTACAGCTCGCCGCGTCGCGGCACGATTTCACGCTCCAGGAAAGCGATCTCCTGTTCGCGCGTCGCGTGCAGCATCGTGCGCGGCAGGGGCTCGACGATGGTCCAGAATTCGTCGAGGCTCCCGCGCAATTGCGGGACCACGGCACGGTAGCGCGGAAAGCGCTGGAGCACACGCAAGGCGGCATCGTTTTCGGTTCGCAGTGCGCCCACATGAGTCAGCAGCTCCGCGCCCGACTGCGGGGTGGGGTTGATGAAAAAGTCGCGGACGCGATTTCCGGCCAGCCAAAGGTTGCGGCGCAAGGCGCTGAGCGCTTCGTCCTGCTCGACGAAGCGGCGGTAGATCTCCAAATGCTGCTGCGAGACGCCGACCTGAATCCGGTAGGCCTCGACGGCGGAGAGGATGAGGACGGCAAGAACCGCGCCGTATCCCGTCCGCAACGCAGCGCGCTTGCTCCAAGCCACGGCCATCACCCTATTTTATCGTTCCGCTCTCCGTGCCAGAGAATACGATCTTTCCCGTATATGAATGAAGGTCCGGGAGATATACGATTGAATTATTCAACTCCCGTAGTCCAATGGCGCGGATTGCGGGTTTTCGAAACAAGAGAGAGTAGCTGTCGGTTTCCGGCAGCCTCCGGGGGACGGGCAGCCGTCCCCCGACTTTTTTCTCCCCCCATGACCTAAGTCTTTCTGCCGCCGGGTTCCGCCGATAGGAAACACGGTCTTCTTCTTCCAACCTTATTGAAGTGTGAACGGTAAAGCCGAGAAGGAACCGGTCGCCGTGTAACGCCTACTTCACGGGATTGGTCAGGATCCCGACGTGTTCCAGTTCGACTTCGGCCACATCGCCGGGCGACATCTTTCGGGTGTTGCCCGGCGTTCCTGTGTAGACGAGGTCGCCCGGAAGCAGGGTTACCCAGCCGCTGATCCAGCTCAGGACGGCCGGGACATCGAAAATCAGATCGCTGGTGTATTGTTTTTGGACCGTCTCACCGTTGATGCGGGTCTGGAGAAGGAGCTTACCGTAATCCGCCCCGGTGACGATCACCGGTCCGAGCGGTGCGAAGGTGTCCGAGCCTTTGGCGCGCCACCATTGAAGGTCCTTCTTTTCGCCGTGCTGCCAGGAGCGATCGCTGACGTCGTTGCCAGCCGTCACGCCGAAGACCGCGGCCGCGGCTTCGTCCACGGAGGCGTTGCGCAACTTCTTGCCGACAACGACCACCAGTTCGCCCTCGGAGTGAACGTCGGTCGCATCACGCGGAATCTCGATCGGGTCGCCGGGATTCTGGAGCGCGGACACCGGCTTATAGAACATCTCGGGATGCGCGGGCTGCGGACGGCTGCCGAGGTGGCTTTTGTAGTTCAGACCCACGGCGAGGATCTTACCTGCTTCGCAGGGGTAGAGTAGCTTCACGTCTGAGAGTTTGTGAGTGGCGCCGGTCGGAGTGTGCTGATCGAACAGGCCACCTTGAATTTCGTGGACGGTGTCGTCTTCCAAGGTGCCGTAGGCGATGCCGGAGTCGTTAGAAGCTCCGGAAGTAGAACGGTAGCGGATGAATTTGGTCACGTCTTCGATATTGTATCGCGCGGATTCGAGAAGACCAGCTTCAACAGGGGCGGCGCGATCAGAGTAGTTGCGACGGACATGAAGACGATCGTGCCGTAGACACTGTGTGCGATCACGCCCAGATTGAGTCCGATCTGGGCGACGACCATGCCGACTTCCCCGCGCGGAATCATGCCGACGCCGACACGGATGGCGTCGGTGCGTCCCACGCCGAGCGCGCCGATTCCGCAGCCGAGAAACTTAGATATAACGGCGGCGACGACGATCGTTCCCGCGAAGGCGAGTGAAGCGGGATTTCGGAAGGATGAAACGTCGAAGTGGAGGCCGATGCCGACCAGGAAAAACGGTACAAGGAGTTCGGCGACCCCATGAGTGAGTTCGCTGACGCGCCCCTTCGCGGATTCCGAGAGCGCCATGCCTGCGAGGAAGGCTCCGACGATTGCGGCGACTCCGGCGTAAACGGCGAGCACGGAGAGCGCGAAGAGAAGGGTCATGGAGAGCGCGAACTCGGCTTCCGCGACGCGCATGCGCGCCTGCATCCTGGGGATGACGTGGCGTACCGTGCGCGTACCGAAGTGCGCGACCAGCACGGTGAACGCGATCGCCGCGGCCGCGGTGGCGGCGAGTTCCAAATAATTCACCGATCCGCGAGCCAGTCCGCTGACGAGCGCGAGCACCAGCAGTCCGAGAACGTCGTCGATCACCGCGGCGGCGAGGATGATGCGCGCCGCGCGCGTATCGAGCAGTCCGCGAGCGGCGAGCACCTGGGCGGTGATGCCGACGCTGGTCGCCACCATCGCGGAGCCCACGAAGATGCTCTCGATCTGCGGCTGGCCGAAGAAGAGGGCGATCGCCCATCCCATAAAGAACGGCAGGATAACGCCCGCGACGGCGACGAGCAACGCGGTCCCCCCGACCTTCATCAGTTCGGAGGACTTGATCTCGAGCCCGACGCGAAAGAGAAGAAACATCACGCCGAGGTCCGAGAGCGTGTGAAGAAAGTCGCTGGGCGCGAGCCAGCCGAGGACGTGCGGTCCGATCAGTACGCCCGCCAGGATCTCGCCTACGATGCCCGGCTGACCGAGACGCTCGAAGATCTCCGCCATGAGCTTCGCGGAGGCGAAGACCAGGAGCATCGAAAGCGGGATGATCGCCGCTGGAGCCATTATTCATTATGAGGGCAGGCTCCTCACCCCCAAGGGTTACGCCGCACAGTTGGATCCGCGCTGTTAGGGGACCGCTCCCGTGAAAATAACGCTCCCGTGAAAATAACGCGC
>JAOAPT010001021.1 GCA_025463045.1 Candidatus Solibacter sp. | reverse complement strand
GACATTCGGCACGCTGGCCGACAGCCAACTCGCCATCGTCGGAGGCAACTCCGTGTCCGAGAGTTTCAGTCTGACGGGCGCAGCGCCGATGGGCGGCGTGAACGTCGCACTGACCAGCGGGAATCCGGCGGTGGCGTCGGTCGCCGCGTCGATCGCGGTAGCTGCAGGCGCGGCGAGCGGAAGCTTCGCGATTCAGACGACCGCTGTGGCCGCAGCCACGGCGGTCACGATCACCGCATCGTACGGCGGCGTCAGCCAGAGTCTCACCCTTACGGTGAATCCGGCGCCGACAATCAGCATGACCCCGGCGACTACGACGATCGCCATGGGGCAGACCGTGAGCTTCGCGGCGACAATCACGGGACTATCCAACACGGCGGTGACCTGGTCGCTCGATTCCACGGCCGGCAGCATTAACGCCGCGGGCGTGTACACGGCGCCCACGGGGCTGGTCGCGTCGCAGACCGTCACGGTGACGGCGACCAGCGTCGCTAGCCCGACGCTGAAAGCGACAGCGAAAGTGACGATCAACGTTCCGCCCGGCACGCTCGATACGGTCGTGGTGAGTCCGGCGTCGGTGCCCGGCGGCGTCACCTCGATCGGCCGACTTACACTGACGGCGATCCCCGGCTTGGCGGGCAGCGCCACGGTGACGAGTTCCGACCCCGCGGTGACGATCGGGCTGCCGACGGTCACGGTCAATCCCTCCGCGACATTCGCCATGTTCCAGATCGCGACGACGGCAGTGACGAAGGATGTCGCGGCGACGATCTCGGTGACGTACAACGGGATCACCAAGACGGCAATTTTGACCGTCCTGGCGCCGCCGTCCGCGCTTTCCGCGCTGACCGACAGTCAGCTTACGGTGAGCGGCGGAGCGTCGGTGACGGAGACCTTCACGCTTACGCTGCCGGCGATCGCCGGGTTGACCGTCACGCTGACGAGTTCCAACCCTGCAATTGCTACGGTAGCGGCGAGCACGGCCGTAACGAGCGGCAGTGGAACGGGGAGTTTCGTCATCCAGACGAGCTCGGTAGCGGCGCTCTCCACCGCGACGATCACGGCGACAGGCGGCGGAGTCAGCAAGAGCCTGACCATCACCGTGAATCCGCCGGCACTCTCGTCGGTCTCTCCGGCCTCCGCGGCAGTGACGGGCGGGCAGGTCGTGAATCTGGCGTTCTCGCTGAGCGCTCCGGCGGCAGCAGGCGGGAGCGTGCAAGTGGTCAGCACGAATGCGGCGGCTGCTTCGGCGCCGGCGATCGTAATGGTGGCGGCGGGCCAGACCAGCGGCACGATCGCCGTGCAAACCAAGCCGGTGCAGGCACAGACCGTAGTCACGATCTCGGTTAGTTCCGGCGGAGTCGGCAGAGACGTCGCGGTGACCGTCAACCCTCCGACGCTCTGGTACCTGAACGACTACACCAACACGCTGACGGGCGGCAAAACGGGCGGGATCGGCTTCGCGCTGAACGCTCCGGCGGCCGCGGGCACGCCGATCTTGGCGGTCAGCTCCAACCCGGCCGTCGCCTCGGTTCCGGCAAGCGTCACGATGTCGGCGGGCGCAAGCACGGGCTCGATTCCGGTGCAGACTTCACCGGTCGCGCAGCAGACGTCGGTGACGATCACGGTGAGCATCGGCAGTAGCAGTAAGACGTTCATACAGGTCGTGAACCCGCCCGCGCTTTGGTACCTCAACGACTATTCCGTCACAGTTACCGGCGGGCAAACGACCAGCCTTGGCTTCGCATTGGGTGGCCCCGCGGTTGCCGGCGGAACAGTGACGGCGGTGAGTGCGAACCCCGCGGTGGCATCGGTGCCGGCGTCAGTCGCGGTCGCGGCAGGCCTGGCCACCGGCACGGTCCCGATTCAGACGGTAGCGGTGGCGGCGCAGACCAGCGTCGCAATCACGGTGGCAAGCGGCGGCGTCAGCAAGATCTTCATCGTGACCGTGAAGCCACCTTCGCTCTGGTATCTCAATGACTATTCCGGGTCGGTGATGGGCGGCCAGACGGCAGGCGTTGGGTTCGCGATTTCGGGGCTCGCGGTGGGCGGTGCCACGATCGGGTTGACGAGCTCGAATCCGGCGGTAGCCGCGGTTCCGGCAAGCGTTACGCTGGCAGCCGACAAGACGGCGGGCTCGGTGTCATTCCCTACGAGCGCGGTGGACGTGCAAACGGTGGTGACGATCACGGTCAGCTACGGCGGGGTGAGCAAGAGCTTTGCCCTGACCGTTAAACCGGTGACGCTCTCGGCGCTGGCGGCGTATTCGGGCAGCGTGACGGGCGGGCAGGCCGCGAGCGTCAACTTCACGTTGGCGAGCGTAGCAGCCGGCGGAGCGACGCTGACACTGGTCAGCACGAATCCGGCGGTGGCGGCGGTGCCGGCGACGCTCGCAGTGGCGGCGGGGAAATCGACCGGCGCGATCGCGATTCAGACGAGCGCAGTCGCGGCACAGACCACCGTCGCGATCACAGCGACCTGCGGCGGGGTGAGCAAGACGTACTCGCTAACGGTGAATCCGATACCCATAGCGATTCCGTAAAAACGCTCGATGTTCGATCCTTGGGCCGGGGTTAAACCCGGCCCGTTTTTTCGTTCAGAACACAAGGCGCATGGAGAGCTGAATCGAGCGCGGTCCGCCGATCTGGTACAGCGAATTGAAGCCGCCGGCGGCCGTGCTGTTAAGTGTCTTGCCGAGCATTGCGGTGGCCACGCCGAAGGTCGAGCTGTTGCTGTAGTTGCCGCTGGGATTACCGAAGTTCGGGTGGTTGAAGGTATTGAAGAAATCGCCGCGGAACTGAAGATTGATGCGCTCCCGTACCTTAAACTGGCGATTCACGGAAAAATCCAACTGGCCAAAGCCGAAGCCGCGCACGACATTGCGTCCGAGGGTGCCCTGCACGAAGCCGACCGGGACGGTGTACGCCGCCGGATTGAAACGGCGCCCGCCGGGCAGCGAAGAATCGTCGATGTAGAGCGGCTGGCCGGGCACGAGATTGACGCGCGACACCACGGTCGGAACAGCGCCCACCGCGCGCGAGTTGGTGATGTCGATCGGAAGAGCGGTGCGCGCGCGAACGATCGGATCGACCGCCCATCCACCGAGAATCGCTTTGCCGATTGCGCCGGCGAAGCGCGGCGTCGGCAACTGATAGACGAAGGCCGCGGTGAAGGACTGGCGCGCGTCGAAATCCGCGCTCCCGCGATTCTGGTTGTAGTAATAATTGGCGGGATGTATCACGATCATGGCGTCGCTAGATGCGGTATCGATCGCGTGCGACCAACTGTAGGACGCGAGCACCTGCAGGCCGTGCCCAAAGCGCTTTTCGAACTGCACCTGCAGCGCTTCGTAGTCCGACTTCGAGCCGTTGGTTCCGAGCGTGGTGCCGGCCAGAAAGGTCGGGTTCAATGAGGAGAAAAGTTCCTGGGTGAAGAGGCTGCGTCCGGCCGAGCCGAGATAAGTCACGGTCAGCAACTGGCTGCCGCCCAACTGCTGCTCGACCGCGAAATTCCATTGCATTGTGCGCGGCAATTTCAGGCTGGGATCGACGCCGGTGAAGTTGGTGTACGGCGGAGTGATCAAGAGCGGCGGCAACGGCTGGGATGGCGAGAGCGGCATCGGCACATTCGCGAGCAGCGTATTGGAAGCGAACACTCGCCCGCCCAGCAGGTTGATCATGAAGCCGTAGGCCGTGTCGTAGAAGATGCCCGTTCCGGCGCGGATCACGGTGGCGTAGCGCTGGCTGCGGGAAAGCTGCCAGGCGGCCCCGAGGCGCGGCGCGAAGTTGCGGTAGTGCGTCTGGTAGACCGGAGTGCCCGATGGCGAGACCGCGAGCGAATTGAAGGTCGGCCCTGAGTTCACCGAGATGAAAGGCGTGCTGCCGGATTTCGGCGGAGCGTTAAGATCCCAGCGGAAGCCGTAGGTCAGCGTCAGCCGGGGATGCACTTTCCAGACATCCTGCGCGTACGCGGACCAGCTACGGAAGATCACGTCCGCAGGTATGTTGCGCGAGAACAGGGAGGTGCCGAGTCCGGAGAGCACCGTGCCCGGAACGTTGCTGACGGAGCCCGTATCGTTGAACTGCATGATGTTCTGGAAGACCGAGTTGCGCAGATCGGTATCGACGTCGCGCCAATCCAGTCCGAACTTCAATTGATGCGCGCCGCGCACCATGCTGAACGAATCGACCACGTTGTACTGCTGCGAAATATTGCGCGCCAGAATGCCGGTGGAGACGGAGGCCGCGCTGCCGCTCAGGATGCGGAAGGTGACGACGGAATCCGCGCTCGAATATCCGGCGGGAAAGAGCGTGGAATCGGGGAGCGGCGCCGCGCCGCCGAAGTCGTCCAGGATGTAGTGGCGATTGCCTTCGGAGAGGCTGTAATTCACGCGCAGGTCGTTGGTGATGGTAGGACGCACGATGGCGATCAGGCCGAAGGTCGCGGTCTGGGTCCGCGAATCGAAGCGCACGACTGTGTTCGGCGTGCCGCCCGATCCGCGATTATCGCCGAAGGACGGCGCGAAATCGTAGCGGCCGAACAGTTGAAGACGATTGCTGAGTGCGTGATCGATGCGCAGGCTCGGCGCGTTCAAGGTGGTGGGATTGGAGAAGGCGGCGGTCGCCTGTGCGAAGCCGGTCGGCCTGCCGGCCGAGTTCAACGTGTCGGGCGCGGTGGGCAGCGGGAACATTTTCAGGTACGGCTGGAGCGCGGCCGGCGCCTGCTGGCGCAGCGCGAGCGAAGGCACGTCGCTGACCACCGTGACGGGCTGCCGCAGCCGCAAGCCTTCATACGAAAAGAAGAAGAAGGTGCGATTTTTCTGAATGGGTCCGCCGATGACTCCGCCGAAATCATTCTGCCGCGAAGCGGACTTAGGCTTCCCCGCGCGATTGTTGAAGAAGTCGTTGGCGTCGAACTTATCGTTGCGAAGATAATCGAAGGCCGATCCGTGATACTGATTGGTGCCCGAGCGCGTCACAACGGCGATCTGCCCGCCCGGTGTGCGTCCGTATTCGGGCGCGTAGGTCGAGGTGAGAATGCGGAACTCCTGGAGCGCGTCGATCGACACCATATTGTTCGTACCGCCGAATGCGGCCGAGCCGACCGTGGACCCGCTGCCGCCCTGCCCCGGCGCCTGCGATGCGCCCGAGCCGAGATTGGCGCTGACGCCGTCGACGCTGTAATAGTTGGCGTCGGCGCGCTGTCCGTTGATCGCGTACTGGCCGCGCGAGTTCTCGTTAACGGGCATGGTGATCGCGCCGGGCGTCAACTCGACGAGCGAGTTGAAGCTCCGGCCATTCAACGGCAGGTTGGAGACGAATTCGCGCCCGATTACCGTGCTTACGCTGGCGTCGGTGGAACGGACCATTTCCGCCGTGCCGCTGACGGTCACCGTCTCCTTCGTTTCGCCCACCTTCAGCGCGAAGTCGAGCGTCGCGGGTTGCGCGACCTCGAGGGCGATCGTCCGGCTCTCAATCTGGAAACCCTGGACCTTCACGGTGATCTCGTACCGGCCCGGTTTCAACGACGCGAAGGCATAGATTCCCGAGTCGTTGGTAATGGTGTTGAGCTTGACCGCTGTGTCGACGCTCTTGGCCTCGACTGCGGCTTTGGGGATTGCGGCTTTGGCGGGATCGCGAATAAAGCCGGAAAGACTAGCGTTTTGACCGTAAAGCGCCACGGAGGCACTGCCCAGTACTATCAAGACGGTGACGGATTGCCGCATCGTTGCACACCTCGCCCTCTGAAGCATGGCGACATTATGGCGCGGGAATCGGGCAGTGGCAAATAGATATTTGGAGGGAGTACTTATTCAGATTACCGATGCTTGCCGACTTATGGCAGCAGCGCTTCGATTTGCAATTCGAGCTCCCGCCGCGCATCCAAGGTATCGACGGTGCGCGGAAGGTAATAGATGCGGCCGTCGGCGCCGTACAGGAAGTTGGAGGGGAAGGAGTGGACTGCGTACGCTTTGAGGAATTCCGCGGTGCCGTGCGCCGTGATGAAGTCCAGCCGCCAGCCCGCCATCATGGGCGTGACCCATGCGTCTTCCGGCGGATGTCCGTTCACTGCGACGATCTCGAAACCGCGAGCCCGGTATTTTTCGAGCACGGCCTGGAGAAACGGAAATTCGACGCGGCAGGGTCCGCACATCGGATACCAGAAACTCAGGAGGAAGACTTTGCCCTTTTGGCTGGCCAGAGAGATCGGGGTACCACCGGTGAAACGAGTGGTAGAGAACCGAATGCCGGGCTTCGACGCCTGTCTGCGCAGAGCGAGCACGTCGCCATCGATTTGCGCGGCGCGCTTTGACAATTTGGCGCCGAGCGCCAGGAGTTCGGCGCGCGCCTCATCGCTCGGGCTCGCGACGAAATACTTCAGCAGATCGACGTACGCCGCGCGCGTTGCTCCGAGGGCATCCCGCGCTTTGGCGCGCGCCACTTCGAGCATGCGGCGGTCAGTCTCTGGCGGGAGCGTCACGGTGTCGAGCATCGCGAGCGCTCCGGCGTCTGCCATGCGGGCGATCGCCTGTGCGTATCGCGCGAGCGATATCCACTGCGGGTTGCCGGGCACGTGCTGGAGAATTCCGCGCGCGAGATTCAGCGCTTTCGCGGCGTCCTCCCGGAGATAGATCTGGAAGAGCGGCTCCAGTTTGCCGGCGGCAGCGGGAAGATGCTTATCGCGAAGTATCTCGTAGATCTCTTGCGACTGGTGCAGCGAGGGGGCTCGCGCAGCTACCCATTGCAAGATCCCCGCGGCTTGATCGGGAAAGCGCGTGGAGTACTCGATCGCAGCGTCTCTGAATTTCCCGAAATCGCCGGTGGACATCGAGCGCACGTAGAGCATGGCATAGTGAGCACTCTCGGACCACGCTTCCATCGCCTTGCGATCGTACTCGCGGCTCTCTGCGAGTTGGCCCTGCCCGGCGGCGGTGAACGCAAGCGCGTCCCAGCCCGGCGCGAACGTCGCATCCACTTTCACCGACTCGGCGAAATAGCGCGCCGCGAGGTCCGGATTTTCGTACTGGTAGAACAAGCCGAGAATGAAACGGTAAACGGCCTTGTCCGGATGCTGCCTGGCCCAAGAAAGATAGCTCGCTTCGAACTTTTTGCGCTTCGGGAGATTGTCGTAATTCTTGCCCGACGCGCTCGTAAAGTAATACTGCTGGTGAGCTTCGAAGAACTCCGGATCGAGCGCGACCGCCTTGCCATACGCGGCCGCCGCACCGTCCCAATCGTCCGCGCGCAGTGCAGCTTCGCCTTTCGCGAACTCCGCGCGCGCCGCCGGCGATCCCTTCATCGACGCGGGCTGTCCCCACGCAGCGATCGCCAGGCACGCAGTCAGCAACAGCTTCATCGCCTGATTCGCGGCCGCCGGTCGCGCCACTCGATGCGTTCGAAGAAGAGCATTCATGTGGTTCCCCTATCGTTATTGCCCCGGTAGAAACCCGCGGGATGCCCCGACTCCGACGAGTTCCATGAGCCCTCCGGATCGGCGACCAGCGTCTTCCATGCGGCGCTCCGGCGTCGTGCCCGTTTGCGCCGCCATTGCTCCAGCCATCGACAAGACCGCCATCACTCGCACCTGGAACGTGAGACTTCATTATTCCCAAAATCGTGCAGTCGATTTTCATCTGACGGCGCCCAACGTCCACGTCGTCGATCATAGGGGCGCTCACGTTGTCGGCCGCCGTGCTCGGTGGCGGATGGCCGTGGGCGCTGATCGCGTCCATCGTGCTGGCGATGTTGTGACGCACCGATTTTCGCGCGCCCATCGTGCTCGGCACGGTGCTCCCGGGCCTCTGCTGGATCGCGCTCTACCAGTGGACGGGCGATCGACGATTCTTCTTCCCCTACGCGATGCAGTACGCGGCGCAGATGGCCGCGACCACCACTGGTCCCCCCGTGCTCCGCGAGATCGCGGGCAGCGGCAGCATCGTGCTCGTATTCGCGCTGATCCGCATCGCGCAATCGGCCGGTGCGCGCGTACTGCTGGTGGAGATCGTCGTCGCGTCGGCCGTGATCGCGCTGCCCCGGGCGTCTATCGGAGGACACTCACCGCGCGAACCTTAGGCGCCG
>JAOAPT010000267.1 GCA_025463045.1 Candidatus Solibacter sp. | reverse complement strand
CAGTGAGCGGCCTCCCGATCTGCTTCTTCGAATCGGGATCCGGTGGCCGTTCTCACACTGATGGCGTTCGCGCGGCCGTTCCGCTGGGGCTACCTGTTGTTCACCTACCTGATCCCGCTGATACCCTAATCCTATTGTGGGACGGCATGATCTTAATTGCGCCTCTATCTATTCGCCCGAGCAGATGAAGAAACTGACGGAGGAGTTGCAGGCTCCTGACTACGCCTGGGAGATCGGCGGGATTCAAGTGTGCCGCATTCCGGGTGGGCTGCCGTACCTGATTGGGCGACCGATTCCGTAGAACGCCTCTAAGTTGGACGATTCCCGGTTCGTACCTGTATGGATCGCGCTCGGATGACGAGGCACCCGGAAAGAATGCCGATGGACCGTGGGTGGTCATCCTGGCCGATTGCGCGATCAGTACTGCTTCACGAATTGTTAGTTTCTAGTCTACTTTCCGTAGTGCTTTGCAGCGTCGCCAATCGATGGACTGGCCTTGGCAAGATCTTGCGGGTTCATGATCGGCCGCAACGAAACTCTTGCGTTGAACGCGAGAAACCAGGGCTCAGCCACCGCCGGAATTTGCGATGTGTCTTTCATGTCGAACACGATGGAGCCCGACCGCTGGCCACTGTCGTCCGCAAAAAAATAGGCCGCTTCCGGTTTGAGATCGGCCAGAATTCGCTCGATCGTTGGACCCAGGGTTCCATCCTTGGCGGCAGCATTTCCTGCCTCCACGGGGATCGATACTCTCAGCAACATTCGCATATCGGTTTCCTCCTCTATGTCTAATAAGTCTCAGGAAAAGGCTCGGAACGATTATATCCGACCGATTTGTGGAACGGTCTTTCCGAGCCGACGCTCAGACTGTCAGGAACCGACCCTCCTCGCCGAAAGGCCGACCATACGGCTACAGCACAGTGTCTCCCGCACGCGCCAGTTTAGGCTCCCGGAGCTCGATAGGCCACCGGTTTGGAGAGAGCCTCATCCGCCTCCGTTACGGTTAGCAGCACCGTGGTCTTGGTGCGCGCCATCCCGCTGGCGCACGCGGCGGAAACGAGCGCGGCCACACTGACATGGTCCGGCATGTCCACAATTAGAATGACATCGTTCTCGCCAAGGCAGAAGTAGATGGCATCGAGTTTTCCACCCAACTTCTTGGCAGCCTGCGTGATAGCTATCTTCCGGCCGGAAAGCTTGTCCTTGGCCAGCCCCTTGTGCCCTTCGGCTGTATAGGTCGCTTCCACTAAGAATTTCGGCATCAAATGGTTCCTTTCACTTTCCTGATTTGGGAACGACGGCGCCGCCAGCGCCTGCGCAAGTATACTCTACATGACGACGGGACAGGAATTCGGCCTGGATCCGATGTCAACTCTCGAACAAGGCGTCCGGCATGACGGGTTCCCCGGGGAGCCACGAGCCCGGATCTTCGATACACTGAGAAACATTATGCGCCGCTGGGTACCGGGTGTGATTTTGGTCGTCCACGCCCTTGCACAATCGGCCCCCGACGATGCGGTAGGCCGCCGGATCTTCGAATCGCAATGTGCCCTTTGCCATGGTCAAAAGGGCGGAGGAGGACGTGGCCCGGCACTCAACCATCCCAAACTGGACAGAGCGCCGGATGACGAGTCGCTTCGCAAGCTGATCTCGGATGGCCTGGGCGATATGCCAGGGGCCTGGCAATTGCACCCCGACGAACTGGCTGGCGTAGCTGCTTATGTGCGCACTCTCGGAATGCTGCCCCACGAGACGGTTGCTGGCGATGCAGGGCTGGGCGCACGTGTCTATTCCGCGAATGGATGCACCGGATGCCACATAGTCGCCGGTCAAGGCACCGGATTCGGTCCTGAGCTGACTGCCATCGGATCCAGGCGAAGCGCAGCGTTTCTTCGCCAGACAATTCTCAGGCCCAGTGCGACTTTGCCTTCCGGGTTCCAGTACGTGTCTGCGGTCCCCGCGAAGGGCGCCGCTGTGCGCGGCATCCGGGTCAACGAGGACTCTTTTACCATTCAGTTGCGCGATGCCCGGGGCGAGCACCACAGCTTTCGGAAATCCGAGCTTAAGGCACTTAGACGCCTGCAAGGGGAGACTCCCATGCCATCTTATGAGAAACAGATCGCCGGCGCGGAGCTCGACGATCTGGTGGCCTACCTTGCCGGTCTGAAAGGAAAGCCATGAAGTGGTTTGCGCTGCTCCTCTGCCTCCCGGCATGGGGCCAGGTTTCTTTCGACCGAATCGTCAACGCGGCCAAAGAACCTGGCAGCTGGCTTACTTATTCCGGCAACTATCTGGGCCATCGTTTCTCGCCGCTCGCCGAGGTCACACCGTCCAACGTCGGGAGTTTGCGCGTGAAATGGGCCTACCAAATGGACTCTCGCGCAGAGGTCTCGCCAATCGTGGCCGATGGCGTCATGTACGTGACCGGTCCGAACTCAGCAGCGGCACTGGACGTTCGTACCGGACGTGAGCTATGGACCTGGAAGCGGCCCATTCCGAAAGACTACCAGAACATCGGATTCGGCAAGGTGAATCGCGGACCGGCCATTCTGGATGACCAGATCTTTGTAGCCACTCTCGATTGCTACCTGGTTGCGCTTGATGCGAAGAGCGGCATCGAACGGTGGTCGTCCAAGGTCGAAGACTATAAGCCTGGATACAGCATGACGCTGGCGCCACTCGCCATTCGCGGCAAGGTCCTGGTGGGCGTGAGTGGCGGCGAAACGGGCATCCGCGGCTTTGTGGACGCATATGACGCGAAGACCGGCAGCCGCTCGTGGCGCTTCTATACCATTCCCGGCCCCGGGGAATCGGGAAACGAAACGTGGCCGGGAGACAGCTGGAAAACTGGCGGTGGTTCTACTTGGGTCACCGGTTCCTACGATCCCGAAACGAACCTGGTGTATTGGGGCATCGGCAACCCCGGCCCCGATTGGAATCCCGATTCGCGCCGCGGCGATAACCTCTACACGTGTTCACTCGTGGCGCTCGATGGCAACACGGGCAAGCTCAAGTGGCACTTCCAATTCACCCCCAACGACTCGCACGATTGGGACTCCACCCACGTGCCCGTACTCTTCGAAGCCGCCGTCCGCGGCGTCCGCCGCAAGTTGGTAGCTGTCGCCAATCGCAATGCGTTCTACTACGTCCTCGACCGCTCCAGTGGTGAATTCCTGGCCGGCGTCCCTTACTCCAGACAGACCTGGGCCAAGGGACTGGACGATCGCGGCCGCCCGATTGTCATCCCAGGCACCGAGCCCAGTGAGGCGGGGACGTTGGTGTGGCCCAATCTTAACGGCGCGACTGTCTGGTTCAGCCCGTCGTACAGCCCGGCGGAAGGCCTGCTTTACGTTGCTGTCCGCGAGATCGCGTCCATCTATTTCAAGCGCAAAGCGGA
>JAOAPT010000992.1 GCA_025463045.1 Candidatus Solibacter sp. | reverse complement strand
GAGTTCAATCAGAGCCGCGACGGTTACGGAGCGGTGGTCACGTGACCACCGCTTCCTGACGGTCGCGGCTCGGATTGGGTGCTTACTGTCGGCTCATGTACTTTTCGTAGAGGCGGGTCTGTTTGTTGACCAGCGGGACTTCCTTGCCCTTGATGAAGAGATACTTCACCTGAGTCTGGATTTCCAGCGGATCGCCAGTAGTGACGATCAGGTCCGCCACTTTGCCCTTCTCGACGCTACCCAGATCGGTGCCATGGCCCCAGATCTGTGCGGCGTTGATGGTCACCGCCTTCAGAGCCTCGTCGTAAGGCAGGCCGAATGCGACCGCGGTGGCTGCCTGGTACGGCAGGTTGCGGACGAACTCGTTGTTGAAGGTGCCGAAGGCGAACTTCACGCCGGCCTTGTAGGCCTCGGCCGGCTGGGTGAACGCTCCATCGTAGGGATCGTCCTCCTGTTCCGGCAGTGCGAGCACACGGCCAAGAATCACCGGCACGTTTTTCGCTTTGAGTTCGGGACCGGCCTTGGCGATATCCCGCGGCTGTAGAATCACGATCTTGATCTTCTGCTTTTCGGCGAACGCGATCGCGTCGTGAATCACACTGGCGCGACTTGCTGAGACCGCGAGCGGAACCTTGCCTTCGAGAATCGGGATCATCGCATCCATCTTGAGATCGCGTTTGAAGCCAGGGGCCTTGGCGTTGAGTTCCTTCTGATATTGCCGCGCCTGATCGAAGAAGTCGCTGATCTTCGCGACCTGCTGATCGTAGGTGCGCTTGGCCGAGGTGAAGCCGGTAGCGCCGGCCGCGCCGGGAACCATTTCGAGAATGGCGTCGGGAATCGGCGCGCCGCGTCCACCGCGTCCACCGAGAGTCGGGAACAGCAGGTGCATCGCGGCGGTGCGTTCGATGGCCATGTCTTCCCACGTCCAGCCATCGGTGTGGATGAGCGCGGCCTGACCGGCGATCAACTGGCGGGCGCCGCCGCCGAAACGGCCGCCGCCGCCCCCACCGCCGGACGCGGGGTACGTCATCACGCTCGTGATACCGTTGACGCGCACGACGCCGAAGTGTTCGCTCTCGGGGTTGACGGCGCTCAACGCGCGAAGCTGCGGCATGAACTCGCCGAGTTCGCCAGTGTCCACCGTCTCGCGGGTCGCAGAGACTTCCGAGAGTCCGAGTTCGGTACCGGAATCGATCATCCCGGGATAGACGCGCAGTCCTTTTCCTTCGATAATCTTCGCGCCTTTAGGCGGAATAATCTTAGCGCCGATCTCCGCGATCTTGCCATCCTGCACGACGACCGTGACACCCTTTATCTCCGCGGCGGTAACCGGGTACACGTCCACGTTGCGGATGACAATGGTCTGGGCGGAGAGCGCAAGGGCGCCGCTCAACAATAGTCCAATCAATTTCACTGTCCGGCCCTCCTGGTAGGCGCACCCTGCGGAGCACGCGTTTTTTCTTTGTCGATCAGCTTCTGTTTTTCAGCCTTCTTATTCGGCCGGCCGCTGACTTCGTTGTCGCGGTCGAAATAGATCTGTCCGTCGATCAGCACCTTCTGCACCTTGGCGTAATCGGAGAGCGGGAACTTATCGTAAACGACCAGGTCGGCATCCTTGCCCACCTCGATCGAGCCCACACGATTGTCGATGCCGAGCTGCTTGGCGGGGTTCAACGTGATCATCGCCAGAGCCTCGGTCTCGCTCAGCCCGCCGTACTTCATCCCCTTGCCCGCCTCGCTGTTGAGGTGGCGCATCAGTTCGGCGTCATCGCTGTTTAGCGATACCAGGACGCCCTTCTTCTGCATGATCGCGGCGTTGTACGGGATGGCGTCGAAGGCCTCCATCTTGTATGACCACCAGTCGCTGAAGGTGGAAGCGCCGGCGCCGTGCGCGGCGATTTCCTTGGCGACCTTGTACCCTTCGAGTACGTGTTGCAGCGTGCGGATCTTGAAGCCGAACTCATCGGCCACCCGCAGGAGCATGAGGATTTCATCGGCGCGATAAGAGTGCGCATGCACGAAGCGCTTGCCTTCGAGCACTTCCTTGAGTGCCTCGAGCTTCAGGTCTTTGCGCGGCGGAATGCCCGTCTTGTTGGCGTCCCATGCATCCCACTCCGCCTTGTAGGCTTTGGCTTCGACAAACGCCTCGCGAATCACATCCTCGACGCCCATGCGGGTCGCGGGATAGCGAGGCGGTACGCCGGAATTGATCGCTCCGCCGGTCGGATTGCCGGCGCGCTTGGGATTTTCGCCGAGCGCGAATTTGATCCCCGGCGTGGCGCCTTCGAAGATCATGCCCTGCGCGTCCTTGCCCCAGCGCATCTTGAGCGGCAGCGTCTTGCCGCCGATGGCGTTGGCCGAGCCGTGCAGAATGTTGGCCGTGGTCACGCCTCCCGCGAGCGCGCGGTAGATCGCGATGTCCTCGGGGTTGATGATGTCCCTGATATCGACCATTGAGGACACGCTCACGCTGCCCTCGTTGATGCCCCCATCGCCCGCGATGTGCGAGTGACAGTCGATAATACCGGGGATGACGTACTGGTTGGCGGCGTCGATGATGGTGGCGCCCTGCGGCTCCATCACCTTCTCGCCGACCTCGGCGATTTTGCCATCCTTCACCAGGATGGAACCTTTGAAGGTCCCCTTGGAGACGGTCATCACCGTGGCGTTCTTGATGACGTAAGTCTGCGCGCACAAGGGCCCGGCGGCGAGGAGAGTTGCGAGTAGGAACTTTCTCATTGATTTACTCCCGGATCTACTGTCGGTGTTCCGCGTCCGCCCATGGGCATCGCTTCGACTGCCGGCGTATACTTTCTGCCGTCCACAAAGATCATTTCGACTTTGGTGCGGTCGTCGAAGATTTCACCGCGCGTGACCACCAGGTTGCCGATCTTGCCTTTCTCGATCGAGCCGAGGCGGTCGGAGACTTTGAATATTTCGGCGGGCGTCAGGGTCAGCGCGCGCAAGGCATCTTCGCGCGACAGCCCGGCATCAAGCGCCTTCTTGACCGCGGCCTGCAGGTCGCGCGGCGCATCGAGTCCGTCGGAGTAGAAGGCAAACTTAACGCCGGCCTTCTGCAGCATCGCCGGAGCGCTCGCCGCCTTGTCGCGCGTTTCGAGCGTGCGCATGCTGTCGACTTCGTCAGGATCGGCGTCGCGATTTTTCTCCGGCCACTTGATGCTGAGCAGCATGGCGACGTTGGCTTTCTTGAGCAGCTCAACGGCTTCCGGACGATAGGTTTCGCGTCCGCCATAGAGGATGAACGGCTGCTTGAGATCGGCCGCCAGGTGAATCATGCGATCGATTTCGACCATGCGATTGGCGGGCAGCAGAATGCGCGGCGAATCGAGCACGCCCTCGAGCGCGCGATCGTATTCGGGTCGCTTCATGCCGTTAGGGTTCTTGGCGTACGCGTCCTTGACCAGCTTGTAGTGCTCGGCGTCGAGATAGATCTGGCGGACGTACGCGATGTAGCCCATCAGGGAGGCGGGGAAACCGCCGCCGAAGCCGCGTCCGGCGCCGATCGAAATGTATTGTCCAACGGGCGAGTTGATCACCAGTTCGCCGGGCTTCTCGGCGGTGAGCAGGTCGATCACGGCGCCCTGTCCGGCGAAGATGCCGCGGGTCGGAAAGGTGATCGCCGTGGTGAAGCCCGCGCTGCGCGCCGATTCAATGCGGCGATCGGTGGGGCTGAGCTCGTCGGCGATCTTGATCCAACTGGTGGTCTGCGGACGATCTTCCGGTCCGCGCGCTGGAGCCGTGGCGGTCGAGGCGATCGCGGTCATGACCTGCGCAGCAGTCGTCGCGGGCGTGGCGGGCGTCGCTGCGCCACGTCCTCCGCGGCCCGTTGTGGCGGCTGCGGCGGGGGGTGCGCCCGCCTGCCCCCAAGTGCTGAGCGCGTCGATCAGGCCCGGATAGACGGTGAGTCCTTCGCCTTCCACGAGCATGGCGTCGGCCGGTACGGCGACGTTTTCTCCTACGGCTTCAATGAGCCCGTTGCGGACCACGAGCGTGCCCTTGTTGATGACGGGGCCGCTGACGGTCACGATCTTTGCGTTGCGGATGGCCACTGCCGGATGCGACTGGGCAAGGACCAAACCGCAACACAGCAATAGCGCTGTGACGAGTTTTTTCTTCATGGCGATAGTTTGTTTATGGCGAACGTTCGAAGCAAATGGTTACGCGACCGGGAGTACCACTATTGGGTGCATTCTACGCCGTATACTGGGATTTGTCCACCCGAAAACCAGTTCGCTACCGCGATGCGGGCGTGAATATCGACGAGGCCGATCGCGCCGTATCCGCCATCAAGAAATTCGCGCGCCAGACGTTCACCAAGGGCGTTCTCACCGAGATCGGCAGCTTCGGCGCCTCGTACCAGCTTGGCGGATTCCGCAAGCCGGTGCTGGTGAGTTCGGCCGATGGCGTCGGCACCAAACTGAAGGTCGCCTTCCTCACCGGCCGCCACGATACGGTGGGCGAAGATCTGGTGAACCACTGCGTCAACGACATCGCCGTGCAAGGCGCGATGCCGCTGTTTTTCCTCGATTACTTCGCGGTCGGCAAGTTGAATAGCGACGTCGCCACCGAGGTGGTGGGCGGGATTGCGCGCGGCTGCCGCAAGAATGGATGCGCGCTGATCGGCGGCGAGACTGCAGAGATGCCGGGCATGTATACCGATGGCGAGTATGATCTCGCGGGCTTCATCGTCGGCGCGGCGGAGCGCAACGAGCTGCTCACCGGGAAGACGATCCGCGCGGGCGACATTCTGCTCGGGCTGCCGAGCACGGGGTTGCACACGAACGGATATTCGCTGGCGCGCAAGCTGTTCTTCGAAGTCGCGGGATACGGGCCGAAGACGCTGCTGCCCGAGGTGGGCGCGACGGTGGGGGATGCGCTGCTGGCGGTGCACCGCAGCTACCTGAAACCGATCCGCGCGTTGATGGCGGCCGGACTGCTGCGCGGAGCGGCTCACATCACCGGCGGCGGCATCACGGACAACACGCCGCGCATGATGCCGAAGGATTTCGGCGTGACGATCGACACCGCGTCCTGGAAGATTCCGCCGCTGTTCGAGGCGCTGCGCCGGATCGGCGATATTCCGGAGGATGACTACCGGCGGACTCTGAATCTCGGCGTCGGCATGATTCTCGCGGTGCCCGCGCGCGGCGCTGTGAAGGCAGAAACTGCCCTTCGCAAACTCGGCGAGACGCCCTTCCGGATCGGCAGCGTCGTGGAAGCAAAACGCGGACGTCCTCGCGTGGAGTACCAGTGAAGAAGCGTCTCGGCATTCTGATTTCCGGCCGGGGATCGAACTTCGAGGCTATCGCGGACAATGCGGCGAGCGGAATCATCGACGCGGAAGTGGCCGTCGTGATTGCCAATCGGCCGGAGGCTCGGGGTCTCGAGAGCGCGCGGCAACGCGGATTGAACGCGGTCTGTCTTCCTTCGAAGGGTCTGGATCGCGAGATCTACGATCGCCAGATTGTCGAAGAACTCCGCAAGAATTCCGTGGACCTGGTCTGCCTGGCAGGTTTCATGCGCCTGTTGAGCGCGGGTTTCATTCGCGAGTTTCCGAACCGGATCCTAAACATTCACCCGTCGCTGCTGCCGGCCTTCCCCGGACTGGACGCCCAGCATCAAGCGCTCGCCCACGGCGTGAAGTTCACGGGATGCACGGTGCACTTCGTCGATCAGGATCTGGATGCCGGACCGATCGTGATGCAGGCCGTCGTTCCGGTACAGGATAAGGATACAGTGGACACGCTTTCGGGACGTATCCTGGAAGCGGAGCACGAGATTTACTCGCGGGCGATCAACATCGTACTCGATGGAAGTTACCGGATTGAGGGACGACGCGTTCTACTCAGTGACGACCTCCGTGGCTGAAGACGCAACGCGGCGGCGCTCGCGGAGTACCAGGAAATGGGAAAGCAGCATGGGCGGCCCTTGGTCGGTCTCCAACTGGCGCTCCACTGCCCGCTGATACTGTCGCAGGATCTCCAGGCGGCGGCGCGAGGGCAATTCGCAGGCCTCGAAATCCAGCAGAATATCGATTTCCCAGGGGAGGAAACTATTTCGCAGGATCTCCCCCTTCATCAGTTCGCTGAAAAGACGCCGGAATCGATTCCGCACCAGTTCCCGTTGTTCGAAGTCGTCTGTCGCCACAATAGAGAGATCGGCAGGGTAGCCCCGGTACTTTATGGTGCGCGCCATCGCCGGTTGCTGCCGGGACGCAAGAGCTCTCCGTTCAAGAAGACACTCCAAACCGAGCCGCGCGCGTGAGCAAGCGGTGGTCGCGCGAGGAGGGCCACCGCTCCCTGACGGTCGCGGCTCCGATTGGGTCCAAACCGGCAACATGGGTGACATCCGTAGCCGGGAACATGGGTAACAGTTGATTGGGATGTAGAAGCTTGAGTTCTCTTAACAGCATGCTAAGAAGTGCATGCC